>CANRCO010000073.1 GCA_947629125.1 uncultured Bacilli bacterium
GTTGCGGGAGAAGGATTTGAACCAACGACCTTCGGGTTATGAGCCCGACGAGCTACCAGACTGCTCCATCCCGCGATAACAATTTTTAAAATGGCGGAGGAAAAGGGATTCGAACCCCTGCGCCGCTCTCACGACCTCCCGGTTTTCAAGACCGGTCCCTTCAACCAGACTTGGGTATTCCTCCAAATCACATTCAAAATTATAACATAATCAAAAATAATGTGTCAACATCTTTTTCAGCTAAATTATTAATTATTACTTGCAAATGACTTAATATTTTGTTACAATTAGACATGTATCAAATGGAAGGAGAAATTTTATGGCAAATATTAAAAGTTCGAAAAAATCTATAAAAGTAATTGCAAAGAAAACTAATAATAACCATGAATTAAAAGCTCGAGTTAAGAATTGTATTAAAAATTGCGAAAAAGCAATTGAAAACAATGATAAAGAAACTGCTAAATCATTAGTTAATGATGTTCAAAAATATACTGATAAAGCAGTAAGTAAAGGATTAATGAAAAAAAATACTGCTAATCGTCAAAAATCAAGATTAACTCAAAAAGTAAAAAACATGAAGTAGTATTGTATACTTCTTTTTTTAATGTTAAAATATAATTAAGAAATAAAAGAGGTGACATAATGAAAAAAACACTAATACCAATTATATGTTTTTTTGTTATAGTGTTTGCTTTTTTTAATTTCGATATAATATCTAATAAAATAGCTGATATTATCGAAAGTAACCCTGAAATAGTTATTGCATCTAGTAATGAATATAAAAAAAATTATAACTTTAATTTTGTTCAAAACCCTGAAAATTATGAACCATTAAGTAGACAAGATATAATTAATATTATTTTTAGTACAATTAATAATGGTTGGGATTCTTTTACTTTTTATTGTCCAAAAGAATATACTGATTGTACAAAAGATACACAAGATATAACTAGTAATAATATTACTTTAACTCATATTAATAACTTTGTAAGTCCTTATAATAATTTTACTAATATTCAAACAACTATTTCTGAAACTGGGGAAATAAATTTAAAAGTAACATATTTATATTCTAAAGAACAAATAGATATTATCAATGCTGAAATCAACAAATTAACTAGCCAACTAATAACTGATGGCATGGATGATGAAACAAAAATAAAAACAATTCATGATTATATAATTAATAATAGTGAATACGATGTTTTAAGAAATAATACTGGTGAAAGCACATATTTATCTTATATTGCTTATGGTCCTTTAATTGAAGGCTACGCAACATGTAATGGTTACACTGATGTTATGGCACTATTCTTAGATAAATTTGGAATCAAAAACTTTAAAATTGGTTCAACTCCAGAAGAAATCGGTGAAAACAAAACCGGCCATGTTTGGAATGCCGTATTTATTAACAATGAATGGCGTCATCTTGACTTAACTTGGGATGACCCAATTATGAGTGATGGTTCAAATCAATTATTCCATAACTACTTTTTAGTAACTACGGAGGAAATGGCTTTATCTGATAACAGTGATAATAAAGAAGCTCAAATTATAGAACATAAATTTAATAAAACAGTTTATTCAGAATTTAAATAATTTTCTACTTCCTTTATTGTATTAGCAAAGTTTTGATAATCCACATCAAACCATTTTACATCCATCTGATTATTAAACCATGTATATTGTCTTTTTGCATAACGTCGAGAATGTAATTTAATTAATTCTTTAGCTTCATCTAATGATATTTTATTATCTAAATAATCAAATAATTCTTTATAGCCAATTGCAGTTTGCAATGCTTGAGAATTATTTTTTTGTTTATATAATTTTTTTACTTCTTCTAATAAACCATCTTTAAACATTTTATCTACTCGTTTATTAATAATATCATATAAATTTTCCCGATTAGTTGTTAATCCAATAAATTTAACATCGTATAATAATTTTGGTTCAACTAACTCTACTTGAGATTTATTTAAAAAACGAATTAATCTTTGACGATTATTAGGATGAATATTCATATTACTATCTTTTTTTAATGCCAATTCATAAAGTTCAGCATTTGATAAGTTATCATAATTATCTTGGTTAGAATTATCTTCGACATTAAAACGATAATCATAAAGAGCTGCTTTTAAATAAAGTCCTGTTCCTCCTACTATAATAACATTTTTATTTTCATATTTTTTCAATAAATTTCTTAAATCATGTTGGTAATTATATACTGTGTAATTTTCAGTTACTTCACATATATCAAATAAAAAATGTGGAATATCTTCTTTTTCTTCTTCGGTAATTTTAGCAGTTCCAATATCTAAATTTTTATAAACTTGCATAGCATCACAATTAATTACTATTGCATTATATTTTTTAGCAAGTTCAATACTTAATTTAGTTTTACCTACTCCGGTCGGACCAACTATAGCTAAAATCATAATTTCACCTATTTTCTAATAAAAAAACTATTATCATTTGATAATAGTTATCTTCTTTATGGCGCCCGATGTAGGACTCGAACCTACGACCTAACGGTTAACAGCCGTGCGCTCTACCGACTGAGCTAATCGGGCAATTACTCATTAATTATATATCATATTATTTGTCTTTGTCAACAACTTTTTAAATCACTTTTATTATATGTTATTCACTTTAATTTATACACTAACTATGATTAAACCAACTAATAAACCAATTAAAGCTCCAAACAAAATCGTAACAGCATATATAACTTTAATTATTTTTGAGAAATTCATAACTATTACCTCAAATATAATTTATCATAAACAATAAAAAATAGCAACTTAATAAATTGCTATTAATTATAAAGAAAGCTTAAAAGGATTATCTTTTGTTCCGGCTCCGCTCACTATTTTAATGTTTGATTTCAGATATAATACTGGACGAACACTGCTCCAATCGAAGTAAGCAGCATCTTCGTTCACGTGGCCATTAGCACGCAAACGCATAGCGTGATGAACATAATCGCTAGGCGAAATAAACCATTGATATTGACCCTGTTCATATAACCATGAATTATCTCTACATCCATACCAATTATCACTTGAACCAGTTTGTCCTGCTCTCCATTTATACAATGGGTCTAATAAACATGCTGCTCTTTCTTTTATTTCTTCTTGTTCTGTTGCCACTATTCCTTCTGCTCCGCTGGTTCCAAATCCATAATCGCTTGGGTACATTAATCCGATGTAACCAGTCCATGTTGTTGGATTGTTATTATATGTTGAATTACTTCTTTCTTTACTATACCATTCTTCTGTTGTTGCTTTACTATATTCAGCATATGTCATTCCCCCTAAATAATATTTTGTTTTTCCTATATATTTTTTACTTGCTTCGCTTAAACCTGTATTACTAAAATCTATTGGTTCTTCTGTAAAACTATTTATTGTAGCTGATGCTGGTTTGAAACCAGTTGTTCGATTAAAATAACTTCCTGCCTCTTTATAAATTGTGTGATTTCCATCTGTTACTGTTCCATCTTCATTAATATTATAAGTTATTTTTTTATCTGTCCAATTTGCTTTTACAACATCCTCTGGATTTAGCATCATCATAAGTTGTGAATCGCTCCAATCGTTACTTCCATTATCATTTGTTGAGGAACCTACTCCGTTTTGTTTGTAATCCCATCTAAACTTTCCTAATGATTCATCTCTTATTAATTTGATGCGTGTTTCTGTTTTGCCGTTTTCACCTTCTACATTATTCATTACTCCGATAATGCGCCATAAGATTGAGTCACCTTTTTTATGGACTAAGGTACAATCGACATTATTCTTTTTGCCTTCAGATTTACCTTCTATACCTGCTTTACATGCTTCTAATGATGTATACTCTTGTCTAAAGTAATGATTAGTTTCACTTCTATAACCATAGTATAAATCATTTTCATAAGTTCCATCCTCAATATCAACATAATTATCAGGAGTTGCTCCTATATATCGAATATTATGGTCTTCAGTTTCATCGTCAATTAAATTTTCATTGGTTTTGGCTAACTCTTTTAAATAATATGTCGCGGGTATTACTACACTACCACTTGCTAAATTTAGTGCTTCTGTTTCATTACTAAAACTAGCATAACTATTAAATAGTTTTACTCCAACTATTGTTATTATTACTAAAACTATTCCACACAAAAAGATATTACGTTTTCGATTATCTTTTATTCGATAATCAAACTTTTTTAGGCTACTCATTTATTTCACCAACTAAGTTTCGGAGGTATTCTATTTGTTTATTAAAATACCCCCCCCCGATTTACATTTTGATTCATAGTTCCTTACCTCTCTATCTTTTTTTATTATATCAAACATTTGCTTTATAGCAAAGAAAAAATAAAGAACTCATTAACATTTTTAGTTCTTTATCTTTATTATTAAATTATAAAGTTATACTTTTATCAGTAGAGCCAAAGCCACCAGTACGAACTCCTGTTGCTTGGTCATTATCAACTGTTAAATATTTTTGGAATATTACTTGACCGATAACATCACCTTTTTTAACTTCTATATCATGGTCGCTGCAATTAAAGTAAGAAAAGTAAAAATGTCCGTCATTACTTTCATTACCATAATAATCACTATCAACAATTCCAATACTATTAGCCATTAAAAAGCCTTTTTTTGGTCCACTACTACGATTAACTAACATAAAGAATTCATCATCTTCACAATAAGCTTTTAAACCAGTTGGAATTAAAGTTGGTTTAATACCTCTTGTAAATTTTGGAATAATAATATCTTCAGCTGCTTCCACATCATACCCAGCTGCATGAGCAGTTTTACGAACAGGTATATGAATATCTTTATCTTCATAACCTTTTGCGATTTCAAAACCTCTTGCCATTTTAAACACCTACTTTTACAAATTCACTATTATCAATATAAAGTACTATATCATCACCTTTTAAAGTTTTTGGTACATCAATAACTCTTTGATTAGTACTTCCTACATAATGAGCTTTTTCATTTGCTAATTTTAAAATAAATTTACCATCTAATAAAACATCAATATTATCTAAAAAATCAGCTAAATCTTTATCAGTTTTCTTTTCTTCCATTAATTCTTCCCATGTATAACCAGTATAACTCCATATTGTTTTATTAGGAAAACGTTCCCGAATATTCATTACTAAATTTTTTAAAGTTTTACGGTTATTAGGAAATAATGGGTCTCCACCGGAAAGTGTTATGCCATCACACCAATCTTGTTCTAATTCATGATAAATTTCTTCAACGGCATCATCATCAAATTCTAAGCCATCAAATTCATCCCAAGTTAAAGTGTTTTGACAAGCTGGGCATTTATGGTTACAACCACTAACCCATAAAACAACACGTAATCCTTCTCCGTTTAACATATCTGCTTTTGTTATATTATGATATCTCATTACTCCACCTACATTGATTTTCTTTCTGATATTTCTACCATTTTAGCTTTATTAAGTCTTGTATCACCATGAACCCGAGAGTAAGATAAATAACCATTCATTCTATCGATTTTAGTTAAATCATCACTACCACATTTAGGACATGTATCCATATCTAATTCTTCATGACCACAGTTATTACAATAAGCTAAAGACAAGTTAACCCCTTCATAAAAGCCGTATTCCATAGCTCTTTCAATATATGTTTTAAAGGCTTTTTTATTATAATTTATATTGTAACGAACATATTGAATTCTGCCACCTTTAAAGTAATCCCAGAATCTTTTTTCTAAGTCTTGTTTTTCTACACCTGTAATATCTTCCCATACACCACAGTGGAAGCTATTAGAAACATATTCACGTGAACTAACACCTTCGATTACACCATATTTCTTTCTAAATTGTTGAATTTGTAAACCACATAAATTTTCAGCTGGTGTACCGTAAATTGCATATAAGATGTGGTCTTCTTTTTTAAATTCTTGCGTCTTATCGTTAATATATTTCATAACTTCTAAGGCAAATTGACCATCTTCAACAATAGATTTACCATTATATAATACTTGTAATTCATTTAAAGCTGTAATACCAAATGAGGCAGTTGAAGCTTCTAGTAATGGTTCAATAGCTTCATTAGGTTTTAAATGGCCTTTATAGAATCCTCCTTCACAATAAGCAAG
>CANRCO010000074.1 GCA_947629125.1 uncultured Bacilli bacterium
TGAAGGAGAAATAGTCTTTATTAATGATGGCAATTCTAGGAGTCTAACGGAAGAGGAAGCAGCAGAACAATTATTGAAACAAAGAGATGAATTGCTAAAATTATTAGGGAGTACAGCTCCAAATGAGATCCATAACGAAGAAACAAAAGATAACTACCCCAGGAAAAGCTTGTAATAAGGACGAGGAAAATGATTGACAAAATGAAGGCAGGAATAATTGGTTTTGCAGTTGGAGATGCATTAGGAGTTCCTGTAGAATTTTTAAATAGAGATTTATTACAAAAATGTCATATCAATAACATGATTGGCTATGGAAGCCATAATGTTGAAGAAGGTACGTGGAGTGATGATACTTCGCTTATGATTGCCACTATTGATTCTATTATAGAAAATAATAACATTAATTTTGATGACATAATGCAGAAATTTGTTGAATGGACTGATTATGCAAAATACACTGCTACAGGTGAGGTATTTGATATAGGTATTTCCACCAGCAAAGCAATTTTAAATTATAAAAAGGGTGAAAATGCAATCAATTGTGGGACAAGGGAGATAAATGAAAATGGTAATGGTTCATTAATGAGAATCTTACCATTCGTTTATTACTTAAAATTTTCTGATTTTCAAGAAGAAGAGAAAAATTTATTAATTAATCAGGCATCATCGTTAACTCATGCACATGAAATAAGTCGATTAGGATGTAAAATATATAATGATTATTTAAATTTTTTACTAGATGGAATTGATAAAATAAAAGCATTAGAATTATTAAAAGAAATAGATTACAGTAAATATTATTCTGATACTAGTATCAAAGAATATCAACGAATTTTAAAGGGTAATCTACAATTACTAAAAATTAACGAAATAAAATCTTCTGGGTATGTAGTAGATTCTTTAGAGGCGAGTTTATGGTGTACAGTGACAAATAATAATTATGAGGATGCAGTTGTTACTGCTGTTAATTTAGGAGAAGATACTGATACAATTGGTGCAATAACCGGTTCAATAAACGGTATCATTTATGGAATGGATGGTATACCAAAACGCTGGTTAAAAAAATTAAAAAGAGTTGAATATTTAGAGGATATTTCTAATAATTTTATAGATACAATAAATTGTAAAAAAAAAGGTAAACTGTTATAATTGTAACCTTTACATGAATGCTTTTGGTTTAAAATTTGGTGATATTAATGAAACCGTAGAAAGAAATATATATAGTTTCAGAATATTTAGATATTTGTGAATGAGTAGAAGCTAATAATAAAATTTGATTCTTAAACGGTAGTGGTGAAAGAAATTTTACCACTTTTTCGTTTCTAAAATCTTTGCATGATATGTTCTTTCGATTTTGTATTTTTAAGAATCATTTTCTGGTCGTAGTATCTAAATATTTCGTTTCTTAATGGAGATGTAAAGCTCTTTTACAGACTTTAATATCTTTGTTTTAGATAAAAATAAATACTACCGCTAACTAAATTATTTAATTACTAAAATGTCATCCATGTTGATTCTTCGCTTAGAAGATGAAAGTAAGTTTTTATAATCACGATTAGTATCTTCTTCATAATATATAAATCTATTTTTTACAAACTTTTCTAGAAATCAGGTATTACAAACTAATAGAGTTTTGTTTTAGAGTAATTCATATTAAATTTATAAAAAATTATTTTTATATTTTTATTAAGTTAGTAAGGTTTCAACTATAATGATATGTAAATAGAGCTATTGAGCAATATATTAGATTGAAATTATAATATCGTGACTTATTTATTAAAAATCCATTCTTAAATGTAATAAATTTATTGATGAAAAATCGAGAAATATACTATAATAAAAGTGTTAATTTATTTAATACTTTTATTTTTGTATAAGGGGGGCTCTATAATGAATGGAAAACTTTTACCAGCAGATACTTACATAGTTGTTAATAAAACTATTTTGTCAGAATTAGATAAAAAAAAGATTACTATGTTATACCAACCAATTATAGGGCATACTGCTGTTGGTCTTTATCTTACTTTGATTGATGATTTAGAAAAAAGAGAATTGATGAGTTCAGAACTTACACATCATCACTTGATGAGTACAATGCAACTTAAACTGCAAGATATTATAATTGCAAGAGAAAAGCTAGAAGCAGTAGGACTTTTAAAAACTTATGTAAAAGAAGAAAATGTGAATAATTATGTTTATGTTATTTATTCACCGCTATCGGTAAATGATTTTTTAAATCACCCCATTTTAAGTGTTGTTTTATACAATAATCTTGGTAAGAAAGAGTACGATAAGCTTATTAATTATTTTAAAATTCCTAGAATAAATCTAAAAGATTATGAAGATATAACAGCAAGTTTTAATTCTGTATTTACGGCAGTAAGTGGTAATGTTTTTGTTGATAATGACAATATTGTTAATAAAAATATAGGAACGATAAAGTTAGAAGATAAGGTCGACTTTGACTTATTGATTTCAAGTATTCCTAAAAATATTATTAGTGATCGATGCTTTAATGAAGAGTCAAGAAACTTAATCAATTCTCTTGCTTTCACTTATAATATAGATAATTTAAACATGCAGGGATTAGTTAGAAATAGTCTTAATGAAAAGGGAATGATCGATAGACAAGAACTAACTAAAAATTGCCGTAATTTTTATGAATTTGAAAATGCAGGTAAATTACCAACATTAATTTATTCGAAACAACCAGATTATTTAAAAAGTCCTAAAGGAGATACTTCTAATTGGGCGAAACAAGTTTATACTTTTGAGAATGTAACTCCTAATGATTACTTACGTAGTAAATATAAAAATGGTGAACCGACAATGCGAGAATTACAAATAATAGAAGATCTCATGGTTAAACAAAAAATGAAACCAGGTGTAGTTAATGTCTTGATCTCGTATGTTCTAAAAGTTAATAATCAAAAATTCACAAGAAGTTATGTTGAAACAGTTGCAGCCCAGTGGTGTAGGCTTCATATAGAAACTGTCGAAGATGCGATGAGGGTAGCTGAAAAAGAACATAAAAAAATTAAGAAACTTATGGAAAAACCAACTACTAAGTATAGTAATGTTAACAAAAAAGAAGAACTTCCATCGTGGTTTGAAAAGAATATTGATAAACAAGAAATTTCTAAAGAGGAACAGGAAGAACTTGATAATTTATTAAAAGAATTTTAAAATTTGTTAAGCATAAATTTTAATAAATTTATTGAATTTATTCCGTTTTGATGTTATCATCTTTGTATAAATCGATGAATGAGCTAAGTAAGTATACCGTTATATATAGAGAGTTCATGTTTGGTGGAAATGAATTGTAACTACTACTGAAATCTACTCAGGAGAGAAATTAATAATTTTCGGAAATAAACCGTTATCGAACAAAGTAAAAAAAAAGGATGGTACCGTGCTTTTTGCACTCCTTAGGTACCATCTTTTTCTATTTATTGGGAGGTGGTTAACTCGTGCAATGTGAGAGAGTAGAAATAGGAAGTAAATGGCAACATTTCAAGGGCGACGTTGTAAAAGTCGTAAATATTGTTAAAAACTCTGAAACCTTAGAGGAAATGGTCGTTTATGAACATAAAGATGTATTGTGGGCACGTCCTGTCTCGAGTTTCTTGTCAAGTGATGATGTATCGACTAGATGTGATAATGTGACAGGGCAAAAGTACCGTTTTGAAAGAAAGGAAGATTAATATGTTAGATATAAAATTTGTAAGAGAGAATAGTGATTTAGTAAAAGAAAATATAAAGAAAAAGTTTCAAGAAGAAAAATTACCACTTGTAGATGAGGTTATAAAACTCGATGAAAAAATAAGAGAATTAAAACAAAAAGGAGATAACTTAAGACAAGAAAGAAATACTATTAGCGGCGAAATTGGGGCTTTATTTAGAGAAAAAAAGAATGATGAAGCTAATGCAAAAAAAGAAAGAGTAGTAGAAATTAATAAAGAACTAGTAGATGTTGAAAAAGAAGAAGATGAATTGTCAGAAAATTTGAGAACAAAAATGTTGGTAATTCCTCAAATGATAGACGATAGTGTTCCTATTGGTAAGGATGATAGTGAAAACGTAGAAATCGAAAGATTTGGTGAGCCATTTGTTCCTGATTATGAAATTCCTTATCACTCTGATATATGTGAATCATTTAATGGATTAGATAAAGAGAGTGCCGGAAGAACAAGCGGTAACGGCTTTTACTATTTAATGGGAGATATAGCAAGATTACATGAGGCAGTAATTGCCTATGCTCGCGATTTTATGATAAGTAAAGGGTTTACTTATTGTATTCCACCTTTTATGATTAGAAGCGATGTAGTTACAGGTGTAATGTCATTTACAGAAATGGAAAATATGATGTACAAAATTGAAAATGAAGATTTGTATTTAATTGGTACATCAGAACATTCTATGATAGGAAAATTTAAAGGCCAGCTTATTGATGAAAAAGATTTGCCAATAGCAATGACTTCGTATTCTCCTTGCTTTAGGAAAGAGGTGGGGGCTCATGGTATAGAAGAAAGAGGCCTTTATAGAGTCCATCAATTTGAAAAGCAAGAAATGGTAGTACTTTGCAAACCTGAAGATGCAATGGAATGGTATAATAAAATGTGGAGTTATACAGTAGAATTTTTTAGAAGCATGGATATTTCTGTAAGAACTTTAGAATGTTGTAGTGGTGATTTAGCAGATTTAAAAGTTAAATCTTGTGATGTTGAAGCTTGGAGTCCAAGACAACAAAAATATTTTGAAGTTGGATCTTGTTCTACATTAGGTGATGCTCAGGCTAGAAGACTAGGTATAAGAATGAAAACAGAAAATGGCAATCAATATGTTGCAACTTTAAATAATACAGTAATAGCAAGTCCAAGAGCAATTATTGCAATTCTAGAACAACACTATCAAAAAGATGGAAGCGTTATCATTCCTAAAGTACTAAGACCTTATATGGGTGGAATGGAAAAAATCGAAAAAAAGTAGATAATTTAACTATTTATTGTATAAAACAAGCAGTTGTTAAGAAATAATCTTATTACAGAAATGGAATATCAAAAAATAAAAATAAAGGTAAAAGAAGGACATAAAATTGATAGCTTATTTATTAAAATTATAATTGGTATAAAAATGATATAATTTCAAAAAAAGATTAGTTGCTTATAAAAAGAAGTATATATTGATGTTCTACCATTTGGGATTCACATCAGTAATATTTCTTTTTTCTTGTTTATTTAATTAAATGAATTTATAGTGACATTTATAGTGACGTTTATAGTGACATATGGTAATATTATAATGGAGGTAAAAATTAATGTTAGGATTATTAGAGGATAAAAGAAATGAATTTAAAATTAAACTTACAGACACTCTTGAAAAAGAAGTAATTGCCTTTTTAAATACTGAAGGAGGAAACATATTTATTGGAATTGATGATAAAGGAAATATTAATGGGGTAATTGGTAATATTGATTTATTGCAAAGAACAATAAAAGATAGAATAAAAGATAACATTATGCCTTCAACTTTAGGACTATTTGATGTTGTTGTAAATGAATTAGAAGGAAAGAAATATATTCAAATTATTGTAGCAAAAGGTGCAGAAAGGCCATATTATTTAAGAGGAATGGGAATGACTCCAGATAGTTGTTTCGTTAGAGTAGGATCAGCTGTTGAAAATATGAATGGGGAAACGATTCTTAATTTATTTTCAAAGCGCGCTAGAAATTCTTTAAAAAATATAAAGTCACCAAAACAGGATTTAGAATTTAAAACATTAAAAATATATTATCAAGAAAATGGTTTTGAAATAAATGATAATTTTTTGAAAAAATTAGATTTTTATGATGATAACGATGATTTTAATTATATCGCTTATTTACTTTCGGACAATAATAATATATCAGTACAATTTGCAAAATATGCTGGGGATAATGTTTATAATTTAATAGAAAATGAAGATTTTGGTTTTTGTTCTTTAATTAAAATAACAGACAATATTTTAAATAAAATTATGATAGAAAATAAAACCTATACAAAAATAGAAACTCCAGTTAGAAAAGAAATAAAAATGTA
>CANRCO010000075.1 GCA_947629125.1 uncultured Bacilli bacterium
TTTTCTACTACTGGTGTACATTTTTCTTTAGTCATAGCTACTAATTCATCTAAATCTTTTTTAATTTTTTTAGCTTCTTCTTTAGCCATGTTTTCTAATTTTTCTTTATCTAAATCTTTTATTTCTTTTTTAATTTTATTAATTTTTTTAACAATTAAATCTTTGGTTTCTTCAACGTCAATGTTTTTTACTTTTTCCATTAACTCATCAAATTTAACCATTAAATCTTCTCTCGTTTCTTTACCACTTTTAGGAGCAAAAAGCATTCCTAATCCTACTCCTACAGCAGCTCCAGCTAAAAATTTTGAAAATCCACCTTTTTTACTCATCTTCCTCAGTTCCTTCCTTATTTTTATTTTTTTTCTTAAAAAATTTTTTTGAAAATAGATTAGCAATTACTCCCACAAAATTATCAGCAAATAAAGCTATTTTATCAGAAGCAAAATCTATAATATCAAAGAAAAACTTTAAAGAACTAACTTTTTCATTTACATCATCAACCATTTTTTCTACTTTAGTTAAAGTACCAACAGTTTTTATCCCTATTATTATACCCACAACTAATAAAACTATTAGTAAAATATAAATAATTATTGGTAAAAAAGATAACCAAAATTCCATTTAATTATTCCCCCTTTCTATCTTCATACATAGAATCTATTAAATTAAATAAATCATTTTCTAAAGTGTCTTCTTCAAAATCTGCTTCTTTTGCTTTATCTAAAACTTCTAATGAATCATTATTTTTTGGAATACTTTCATTTTTAACTTCCGGTTTTACTTCTTTTTTTGGGGCTACTTCTACTACATCATCACTTGCCGATTCTAAAAGTTCATCTATAGTTTTTCCCTTTAATTCATTATACTTTTTTTTCTCATTAATTATGTCTTTTTTAATAAGATTTTCAGTTACTTCTATATCTTTAGTATATTCTTCTTGAGGCATTTCACCAAAGGCTTTTTTTCGTACTTTATCTACATCTAAACCAGGTCGAATTATCTTTTTTTCCTCAACTTTTCGTGGAGGAGTATCAGCTGGTTTATAATCTTTATCTAATATTCCATAAACAGGAGATATATTAGGTGATGGACGGAATTTTTTCTTTGGTTCCTCTTTTTTTATTTCATAACTACTTTTAACATCGATATTACTATATTTACTTGTATAGCTACTTACTTTTGGAGTTTCACTACGTTTTGGTAATTCTATTTCTGGTTCTTTCGGTTTTAATTTTGGCATAACATCATTAAATTCATCTTCATCAAAAGCCGGAAAATCAAAGTGAACTTCTTTTTCTTCCTTTTTTTGAGTAGTTTTTTGTTCTAATTCATCAAATGTTGGAAAATCATTAACATAATCATCTTGTTTTTTTTCTTCAACTACAGATTTAACAGGTTCCTTTTCCTCATTTTTAATTACGGGTATTTCTACCTCTTCTTCTTCAAATAAAATATTTTTGATTTTACCTATAAGTCCCATAAAGCACAACCTTCCTAGTTAATCAAATCACTATCTTTAATAGTTTCATTTTCTTCTTTATATTCGTCATATTCTTCTAAGTAATATAAATACTTACTTTCTTTACTAGCAGTTGAAAATATATCATATTCTTCTTCCGTAAAACTTAAAATATCATCTTCTAGAATATTAGAAATTACATTATCATTATATTCAACAGATTTTAAGATGGTTAAGATATACGAAACAGTACTTTTAATATCATTTTCATCTACTATTACTTCTATTTTAGCATAATTATACATAATTTCAATTAAATATTTTTTAGATTTCAATAAATTAATCTCTATATAACCGAATTTACCATCATAATCTAGTCTTTCAGAATAATAAGAATCTAAATTACTTTCATATAAATTTTTAACTTTTTTATTATAACTAACAACATCGACATACATAAATAATTTGTATTGTAAATAATTAATTGTTTCATTAAAATCTTGTTCATTTATTACCTTTAATCCTTGAGGTAAATAATATTTGTAACCTGTTCGGTAAGTATTAGAATATTTTATATCACTTGTTATTATTTCATTTGATAATTCATCAATATTACTTTCATTTAGATTAGTACACCCACTAATAACTAAAGTGATTAATAGAAACACAATGATTTTTTTCATAGATAACGCTCCATTTAATCGATAAATTCTATATCTTTTATTATTTTACCATAAATTTCATAATCTTCATAATATTTTTTTTGAATAAATACTTCACAATCTTTTTTAGCTTGCATTAAAACTTTAAAATCTTTAGTTATATTAGCAATTTTAAAATTCATTTCACCGCTTTGTTTTATGCCAAATAAATCACCATGGCCTCTTAATTCTAAATCTTTTTCACTAATATAAAAGCCATCATTACTTTCTTCTAAAATTTTTAATCGCTCTGTATCTTTATTACTAATTAAATAACAATAACTTTGTTCATCATTTCGCCCAACTCGACCACGTAATTGATGTAAGGTAGACAAACCAAAGCGTTCAGCATTAAATATAACCATCATAGTCGCATTAGCAACATCAACCCCTACTTCAATAACCGTTGTCGAAACTAAAATATTAATATGACCATTTTTAAAATCGTTCATTATTTTATCTTTTTGTTCATTATTCATTCGACTATGTAAAATTTCAACCCTAATTTTGTGATTAAAAGCCATTAAAAATTTTTGTTTAAGTTCTTCAACTCCTTTTAAATCAAGTTCTTCATTAGTTTCAATTATTGGACAAACCACATATATTTGATGTTTATTTTTTATTTGTTCATAAATTTTTTGTAAAACTATTTTTAAATCTTGTTCTTTAAAATTTTTGGTGATTATACTTTTACGTCCAGTTGGTTTAGTTTTAATAGTAGAAACGTCTAAATCACCATAAATAGTTAAAGCATAAGTTCGCGGAATTGGTGTAGCACTCATGTATAATATATCAACAGATGAGCCTTTTTGATGCATTGTGCTGCGTTGTTCAACACCAAAACGATGTTGTTCATCCGTTACTACTAATCCTAAATTAGCAAATGTTACATCTTTAGTAAATAAAGCATGCGTCCCTATAACAATGTTTATTTCATTATTAGCTATTTTTTGTTTTAAAAATTCTTTGTCTTTTGGTTTTATACTACCAGTTAACAAGGCTAAATTAACATTTTTATCTTTCAAAATTTTTTTTAGATTTTCATAATGTTGAGTTGCTAAAACTTCAGTAGGAGCCATTAAAACACTTTGATATCCACTTAAATAATTAGCATACATAGCTAAAAAAGCAACTATTGTTTTACCACTACCAACATCACCAATTAATATGCGATTCATTCGAATCGGTTTTTTTAAATCTTTTAAGATATCTTTTAAACTTTGTAATTGATGGTCAGTTAATTCAAAAGGTAAACTATCAATTATATTAGTAAGCTCTTTTTCATTAAAATCTTTACTAGGTTTTAAAATTTTATTTTTATTCTGTTTTAGTAAAAGAACTTTAAACATAAAGACAAATAACTCTTCATAAATTAAACGTAACCGTGCTTTCTTTAATAATTCAATACTTTTCGGTTGATGAATTTCATTTAAAGCTTTAACTTTATTTAAAAAATGATACTTTTTTATTAAATAAGAAGGAATATAATCATCTATTAAAATATTTGTGGTTAATGCCTCATTAATAAATTTACATAAATTATGATATTTTAAGCCATTGATTAAATGATAAATTGGTTCTATTTTTTTATCTTCAATGTCTTTTAAACGAATATCGCTAGCTACAAATTGATTTTTAAGTTTATCATATTTACCAATAAGAATGATATTTTTTCCAACAGTTAAATTTTGTTTTAAAAAAGCTCGGTTAAATATAACTACTTTAATTATTTTATTGTTAGTATTAGCTGTAAAAGTTAATCTATTTAAGTTTTTTCGAATATAAAAAACCTTAGCATCAGTTAAAATGCTACATTTTATAACAATTGTATCTTCTTTTGCTAAATTATCTGTTATATTAGTTATTTGTAAAATATTATAACGAAAAGGATAATAACTAATTAAATCATTAACTGTATATATATTTAATTCATTTAATAATTTTAAGGTACTAGAGCCAATTCCTTTTAAAGATTCTACTTTCATAATTATCACAAAATAATTGTATCAAATAGAAAGTATATTGTCCAATAACTAATTATAAATAATCATCGCCGAAAAACAATATATTTGTTCATCACCAAACATAGTAATTGAAACTTGATATTTTATATCTATAATATCTGCAGCAGTTTCACTTAAAAAATTATTGATATTTTCTTCTAAATCTTTTTCATGACTTTCATCAAATATTTTAACTTTCATTTTTTATCACCAAAAATATTATAGACGACTAACATTAAAAAAAATGCCTAATTTTGGCATTTTTATTTAATTACAATATTAACTATTTTTTTCGGAACATAAATAAACTTAACAATTTGTTTATCCATTACATATTTATTAACATTTTCTAACTTAAGTACTTTTTCTTTAACAGTTTGTTCATTATCATTGTCGCTAACAGTTACTTCCGAACGCAATTTACCATTTATTTGAACACCAATAACGATACTATCTTCTTTTATTTTACTAGCATCATATTTTGGGTAATCTTGGTTATGAATACTGTAACTATTACCAATTTGACTCCATAATTCTTCAGTTAAATGAGGAGCAAAAGGCGCTAAGATTAATAGTAATTGTTCGATATAGTAACGTGGAATACCTGCATTTTCAATTTTAGTTAAAGCATTGGAATATTCCATAATCCGAGCCATACAAGTATTAAATTGGAATTTTTCAATATCTTCATAAATTGATTTTATGGTTTTATTAAGAACTTTATCAACATCCGGATAAGTAGTTTTATCTTCACTAATGCTATTAGTTAATCTTTCTACTTTTTGATAGAATTTGTTAATAGATTTAATACCATCATCAGCCCAAGGACCACCTTCAACATAGTTAAAACCAAACATTAAGTATCCTCTTAAAACATCTGCACCATATTTTTCGACATAATCGTCAGGAGAAACAGTATTACCTTTACTTTTACTCATTTTTTCGCCATCAGGACCTAAAATCAAACCTTGATGAACTAAACTTTTAAATGGTTCTGAGAAATTTAAGTAACCCATATCCCTTAAAGCTTTCGTAATAAAACGGGCATATAATAAATGCATACAAGCGTGTTCTACTCCCCCGATATATTTATCAACTGGTAACATTTCATTAATAATTTTAGGGTCAAATGCTTGCTCAGTATTTTTATTATCCGGATATCTTAAATAATACCAACTTGAACAAACAAAAGTATCTAATGTATCAACTTCTCTTTTGGCTTTTTTACCGCATTTTGGACAAGTAGTATTAACAAATTCACTACATTTTTTTAATGGACTTTCGCCATTTGGAGCAAATTCTACATTATCGGGTAAAACAACTGGTAAATCCTTTTCATCTACTGGCACCATACCGCAATCATCACAATATACAATAGGAATTGGTGCACCCCAATATCTTTGACGAGATACTAACCAATCACGTAATTTATAAGTTGTTGTTTTTTTACCACAATGATTTTTTTCTAACCAATCATACATTTTATTTAAGGCTTCTTCTTTATTTAAACCATCTAAGAATTCACTATTGATATGCAAACCTTCACCAGTATAAACACAATTATTTTCTAAAATAATTTCACTTAAATTTTTATGAGTAGAAAAAGTTAGAGTATTTATTAAATCTTCTTTTTTAACCCAAATTGGAGTTTGAGTGTTTTTTTCTTCTTCAGTAACATCTACACTTTTTAAAGATTTTAATTTTACCAAAAAGACATTATTCATTATATGACGATTAACATCTTT
>CANRCO010000076.1 GCA_947629125.1 uncultured Bacilli bacterium
AACTAAGTGTTATCAAATTTAAGAAATTTTGATGTTTTAGATGATATGTTTAACGATCCGTTTTTTAAAAGAACTAAAACTGATTTAATGAAAACTGATATTTTAGAAAAAAATGGTAATTACATTTTAGATATGGATTTACCAGGATGTAAAAAAGAAAATATTGAAATCGAATTAAAAGATGAGTATCTACATATTAGTGCTACAATTAATAATTCTACTGATAATAGTGATGAAGATAAAAATTACATCCATAAAGAAAGATTTTATGGTAATTGTAGTAGAAGCTTCTATGTTGGAAAAAATGTTAATGAAGATGATATCAAAGCTTCTTTTAAAGACGGAATATTACATGTTGAATTTCCTAAAAAGGATGAAACAACTGAATCTAAAAAATATATATCAATTGATTAATAACTATTCAGCTATTTAGTTGAATAGTTTTTTTTATCTTAAATTGTCATTTAATAAAAAATTTACAATAAATAAAGGTACTATATTACTCTTTTAATTTAAAATAATCCATGTTAAGATAACTAACTAAAGAAATGGAGGAATAAATAATAAGAAGTATTAAATATTATTATAAAAATCAAAGTGTTTATATTTTTTGTAAACAAAATAATTTAAAATATCCTAATTTTATTAAAGCAATAAATTATCATAAAAAACATGAACAAAATTTTAATCTTGATAATTCAATTGAAAAAATAATTATCAAACAAGAACAAAGAAAATATTTTAAAAAAGTTCAAGACTTATTTCACTATTTAAAGATCAGTACTAAACCAAATTTAGTATTTATAGCTAAAGAATTAAACTTAAATTACAAAGCTTTATTTAAAATTAAAAGCCATGGTTTTCACAACTTTGAAGCCGTAACTATCTTATGGTATTTATCTGATATAAAAGATAAAAATAATCGCAGTAGTATTACTTTGAAACAAATTAGAAAAATAAAAAGTTTAATTACTAATCCCTATCAAGAAAAAGTTGAAGAAATGTTTATTTTTTGTCTTAGTAAATTAAATCAAGAAAAATTTTATAGTGACTTTTTAACTAGTCGCCAAAAATATTTTAAAAGATTAATCTATCGTTATTTTAAATTATTCAATTTTCAGATTAATGTTCAAAATAATATATTTGAAGATTTTAATCAAAAATTAATTTTTAAACAAATTCAAATTTTTTCAAAAAATGTTTCGCGTTATTTTCCTCAAATTATTAAGTATTATAATTTACATATTAAAGGTTACTTAATTGATGAATTAAATAAATTTAAAAAAGAAAATAATATTTTACATTTAGAAGATAGTAAATTTGAAAATAAAACATATTTTGATGTTTTATCTAATGAATATTTATAAGGAGTTTTTATGTTAGAATTAATTATTGGAATTATATCTTATTTTTTAGGAGTAAGTACAACTTATTTAATAATAAACAAGAAAGTAATAAATAATAAAATTAATATTAATGGAAATAAAAATAAAGTTATCAATGGAGTTGATAATGAAAATAAATAAAATTAAAATTAAAGGCAACGATAACTTAGTAAATATTGATAGCCCAACTATATATTTAAGTTCAATAGCTAAATTAAAAATCGAAGCAGAACCTGTAGAAACTAAAAATGTTTTTACAAAAAAACTATTGGAAGTATTTGATTTAATGAACAAATATTTATCTAATCATGAAAAAATTAATTTTGATGTTTTAGCAAATTTAATGCATTTAACTAATAGTAATTATCTTTTGCAATACATTAATAAAGAAAATGAACCTGATTTTGCTTTTATTGATGTAGTTGCAGATACTCTTGGAGTAAATTCTGATTGGCTGAAATTTAGTCAAGGAAATATTTTTGCTTTTAAAAGTCTTTATGCTTTTAATCATTTAGATATAATTAATTATCTTAAAAAGCACCATCAAGCTAAAATAATTATTTTAATTTCTGAAGAAGTAGAAGCCCAAGTAATGATTTTAGTATATGACAACATTTACAAATATCAAAGATTTCAAAAAATTTACCCTTTTCATCAATTTGTAGGAGCTCAAGGAAAGTCAGATATATTTGATTTTTACAAATTTGCCAAATTCTTAAATACAAATAATGATTTTTATTTAAATACAGATACTTATTCGATTCGCAAAGAAATTTTTGATGCAATTTTAATCGGTAAATGTTTTCCTGGAGCTATTTGGCTTGAAAAAAGTCACTTAAGTCATTTTTGGGAAGACTTATTAGATTTAAAATACGAATTTTTTAAAAAAGACCAATACTTAGAAATGTATGGTTCTCAATTTGAACAGATTCAAAATATTATTATTAATAAATTACATAAGGAGATATAATGTTTAGTAACTATAATTTTTATGATTTTTATAATTATATAAAAAAAATTATTCCATTTTTTCATAAAGAAAATTTTATTGCAAACCCCTATATATTTAATCATCATTTATATCAAGCAACCAAATATAATGTTAATTTAAATATAGAGACAGGTTATAAACTAACCAGACAATTTTTATATAATAAAGATATTGAAAGTTCTTGCTATGAATTTAACTTAAATGACTATGGTCGCGATGATATTGACCCTTTAAAATTTTCCATGAAAAAAGAATTATTTAATTCTATTCGCTTAGCATTTAATGTTTTACCAAATAAACTTAAAAAAATTATGATTTTACATGTATTGGAGAATACAAATTTTTATGACATAGCTAAAAAATTTAATGAAGGTATAAGTAATATTGTAGAAGCTTACTTTTTTGCTCAAGCTCTTTTAAAATTTTATTTTATTAATTATTATTATCATATTACTATTGCTTAATATCAAAAAAGTTATCCCATGGGTCTTTACGACGCAGACGTTTTATTGCATCTTCAATTGTTATGCCATTTGGTTTTATATTATCTAATTCATTCCATGCAATTGGCATTGAAACATAAGCTTTTTTTCTTAAACGCACAGAATATGGTGCAACACTTGTAGCTGAGCGGGTATTTCTAACCCAATCGATAAATATTTTGTTTTTCCTTTTTTCTTTACGCATATTACTAACATATTTTTTAGGATAACGTTGTTCTAATAGCTTAGCAATATTTTGAGCAACAGTACGAAAATCTTCCCAATTAGCAATGGAATTAATAGGAACAACTATATGATAACCTTTTCCGCCACTAGTTTTTAAAAAAGAAGTTAATTTTAATTCATCTAAAACTTTTTTTAAATCACGAACACCCTCACGAACTTTTGCTAAGGGCATTTTTTCATCTGGGTCTAAATCAAATACCATCATATCTGGTTTTTCAATATTTTTTACATTACTACCCCAAATATGATATTCATAACTATTCATTTGAACTTCGTTAATTAAACCATCAACATTGGTAATATAGTAGTAATCTTCTTTTTGCTTAGAGTCATTGATAAACTTCTTTTTCTTAATTCCAGGATGTTTCTCTAAGTGTTTTTTAAAAAATTTATCACCATCAACACCTTGCGGTAAGCGAATAGTACTAATAAGACGATTTTTTAAAAATGGTAACATCCGCGGTGCTACTTGTTCATAGTATTTAGCAATATCTAATTTAGTTACGGTAGGATTAGTAAATATTAATTTATTAGGATGCGTAATTGTTATACCATCCACGATATCAATTTCATCTTTATTTTTTTTCTTTTCATTATTAGCAATTTCATCCATAGTACGACCAGTTTTAATACTTGTTGTGTATTTAGAAATATTAGTGTAATCAACATATTCGTCTTTTTCTTTAATTAATAAATAATTATCCTCTTTAAAAGGAACTAAAGTCCAACTACCCTTCAAACGTTTACCTTTTAAAATGAATTTAATTTCACCTTTTTGAAAATCAGGATTTTTAGTTATCGGTTCCCAATAACCTTCATCCCAAACCATAACAGTTCCGCCACCATATTCACCTTTAGGAATTGTTCCTTCAAAATTTCGATAACTTAAAGGATGGTCTTCTACTTGCACTGCCAAACGTTTATCTTTAGGACTATAAGATGGTCCTTTAGGTACCGCCCAACTTTTTAAAGTACCAAGCCATTCTAAACGTAAATCATAATGGTCTCTTCTAGCCAAATGATGTTGAATTACAAAACGCAACTGTTTAATTGGTTTACGTTCTTTACCAATTGGTTCTTTAGTCTTTTTAAAATTTCTTTTTGCATTATATTTTTTTAAATTATTAGCCATAAATATTACCTCAATATTAGTTTGTAAGTTATTAATAAAAATATACTTAACTTAAAACTAATATATTTAATAGCTTTAAATTTAATATTTATTTTTTATGTATCAGATTATCTTTAGGATAAAAATTATAGATTGAACTATCATACATTCTTTTAAATTGTTGATCTATGAATTCTTTTGGTTCGCCTTCTTTTTCAAATTCACTTTTCCAATATGCCATATATCTTTGAGGATTATATTCATCAATTTTAAAATATTCATCATTTTTATAAAGGTTAAAAAATAAATCTGTTAAGTCTAAGTCAACTGTTATATTTATTCCCATTTTTAAAGCAGTTTCCCCTACTTTTTTTACACAATCACCAAAATGGTAACCTCCAATTACTAATTCATCAACATTGCCAAGTTGATTTAATAATCCAAAATCATTAGGAATTTTTGGTATAAAATTACTTTTTTCATTACCTTCGCTATCATATATACTAACTTCATCAAAAGTAACATCATTATAAATAATTTTATCTTCTGGTTTAAGATTTATACCATATATATTTTTGTCATGATATAATGCAAATACTATTTGAAATCCTTTATCTCTATATCTTCTTTCAATACACTCATTTAAAATAGCTAATGGATTCGAATCATTCAATTTGTCCAAGGGATTATCACAAAATAAAAACATTTTTGTATATTCTTCAATAGGATATAAATATAAAAATACTTTATTCATAGCTAACCTCTAATCTAATTTTTTATTATACTATAATTTTTATGACGTAATGCTAATCTTCTTAAATTATTAGTAACTTATTAAATTAATTTATTTTTAAAAATTATATTTTTCTAAAATTTCACCATCTTCATTATAAATAGTAGCATCAGCATTAGCTATATATAACACTTGAAAATCAGGATTATCAAGTGTATACCCGGCATCACTAGCCCAATCAAATTCATCTATAAATGCTTGTTTAACTTTTGTATTTTCACTATCATCAATCAGTTCACAATTAATTCTTATCCAATTTGTATCATCATATGCAACAATGCAAACATGATTATCTTTTTTTATTATTTTGCTACGTCTTTATGTTTACTTGTAATTACATAAATTTTATTATCAAGCATAATTGGATCGCCAAATGGTCGACAACTTGGTTTATCTTCATTAATAGTAGATACAAAGTTTACTTGTGTATTTTCTTTTAAAAATTTAAATGTTTCATTTATTTTTTATTACTCTTTTATAATTTTTTATTTCAATTGTAAAAGAAAAAAATCCATTATGTGGTTTTTACTTTTTAGTATTATTAATTTATTATTTTCTTTCAAGAATTTTTTTAATTCCATCTAAATTACTTTGATTATAATTTTGTTCTATATCATATAATAATAAAATATCATCAGTAGAATTTAATTCAAAAAATTTTTTTAATTCATCATTTAAAGTTAATTTTATACCATCCATTTGTTGTGTAATTAACCATAATTGCATATTACCATAATTCATAGCGCTTTT
>CANRCO010000077.1 GCA_947629125.1 uncultured Bacilli bacterium
ATTAAATCATAAGCATTAGTAAGTGCATTATATAAACCATCATCACCATTAGTACAAATATCTACAACATATTTTTCCTTTTGCAATTTATTAGCTATTAAATCAGCTAAACTAAATTCATCTTCAACAATTAAAATACGCATTTAAATCACCTACTACTTATATTTATATATCACAAATATTAAAAAAAGATTAAATTTTAAAGTATTTTATAAAAAATTTAGTACCTTTTTTATTTGATTCTACTGTAATTTTACCATTATCTTTTTCAATAATTACCTTAGCTAAAGCTAACCCTATACCTATACTATCATAAGATGAGTTTCTTCCTTTATAAAATCTTTCAAAAATATGTGGTAAATCTTTTTTACTTATTCCTTTACCAAAATCTTCTATTTTAATTAAAACATAAGCATTATTTTCTTGATAATCAATATTAATAACAGAATCAGGAAGTGAATGTTCTATACAATTTTTTAATATATTAGTTAAGGCTTCAATTTGCCAATGATAATCGCAATACAATTTAATATTAGTTATATAATTCACATTGATTTTAACTTTTTTTAGCTCACATAATAATGATACATTTTTAATGGAGGCATCAATAATTTGATTAACTTTGTAGTTAGCGGGATTAAATTTAATAGTATTAACATCAAATTTAGATAATTTTAATAATGATTGAATTAAAAAATTCATATTAGTAATTTCTCTTTTGATATTCGTATAAAAATCTAACCTCGTTGATAAATCCATTTTAGTATCATCAATTAAATTATCTAATAAAACTAAAATAGAAGTCAAGGGGGTTTTTAATTGATGAGAAATATCTTCTAAAGATTTTTTCAAATTTAATTTATCATTAAGAGAATTATCAGCAATTTCTCTTAACATTATAGTAGTTTTATATATTTCATTTTTTAAAATAGATAATTCGCCCTCATTTATATCATCAATAGCTAATGAATAATTTTTATGATTTAAGGCTTCGATATATTTGGTAATCTTTTTAATTTCTTGATTTGTTTTATAATCTTTATAATAAAATAATAAGTATATTATTAACAAAATTAAACCAAAAACTAAAGAATTTGTTATTAAATATTTATAAAATGTATTTTTAGTTTCTTTAATTAAAAAATCTTTTTCATATATCCCATACTTTTTTAAAAAATTGGAATTATTGTTTTTTTTATTAATTATTTTTAATATTTCATCCTCCGATATTTTGGGATATTTTTCCTTAACATTAGTAATAATAGTAGCAAGTTTTTGATTATAAATATTGGTATAATTATGATATTCATAAATATTTAAAACCATAAATATACTAAACAAAATAATTGTAATAAGTAATATTATTAAACTTTTTTTATTTTTCATCTATTCGATACCCTATTCCTTTAACTGTTGTAATAATATCAGTTTGTAATTTATTTCTTATTCTTTGAAAATAAACGGTTACAGTATGGTCATCAACATCATTTCCAGTCCAATCCCATATATAAGACAAAATAGTTGAGCGACTTACTACTCTATTAAGATTTATAAATAGTAAATGTAAAAGTTTTAATTCTAAACTAGTTAAATCAATAATTTGTTGATTTTTAAAAACTACCATTTTATTTAAATCAAAAGTTATATCTTTAATAGTTATTAACCCTTGTTTTTTATAACGTAATAATATACGTTTAATTCGAGCTAATAATTCTTTAGTAGAAAATGGTTTAATAATATAGTCTTCTGCTCCTAGATTTAATCCTTTAACTATATCATCTTCTTCATCTTTAGCTGTCAAAAATAAAGTAGGAATAGCTAAATTCTTTAACTGAAATTCATAAAAATCAAAACCATTACCGTCTGGTAAAGTAACATCTAAAATTATTAAATCAATATGTGGTTTTACTTTTAAAAAATCAGTTGCTTCTTTTATTGTTGTTAAAAAAGTTAATTGGTAATTGTTTTTTTCTAAAGTATATTTTAAACCTTTAATAATATTTAAATTATCTTCAATTAATAATATATTCATAATTAATCCCCATATCAATTGTATCACAAAATTAAGGAGCTTTAGCCCCTTAATTAAATATTTTCATTTCTAATAGTTTCAATTGTATTTTGTTTATTTATTTTATTTAATGAATATTTCATTAACATTGTAATAAGTAAGAATACGGCGGTAATACTAATTATTATTGCTAAAAGTGGTAAGTTATATGGTTGATTTGATTCTTTAGTTAAAAAGTAATAAATTACATATGATAAGGAAGTACCAATTATTATGCCGTAAAACAAAGATTTAAATCCAATAAATACTGTTTCTAAACGAATCATTCTTTTAAATTCATGCTTGGTCATTCCTATTGACTTTAACATAGCAAACTCTTTTTGTCTTAATTCCATATTAGTTGTAATAGTATTAAAAATATTAGTTATACCAATTAAAGAAATAACAATAATAAAACCATACAAGAAAATAGCTACTAAAATAAATAAATTATTCATCATTTTAGCATCTTGTTCAATATTATCTAAACTATAATTACCCGTTATATTTTTTTCAATGGTATCTTGTAAAGTGGTTGCTTCATTTGATTTATAAAATATTTCAACACTATTAGTAGAACTAAATTTATCATACCATTCATCACTAACTATTAATATATCTTGGCTATAATTATTAAAACCAAAAGGTTTAATTTTTGTAACAGACCCAATAGTAAAAGTAAAATCTTGATTATCTTTATTTTTTCCTTTAATTACATCATTCTTTTGATAACTATAAGTTCTTAAATATTTTTCTTCCTTTTTATTATTCTTTTTATTGAATATTTCTTTTTGATTATAATCGATTAAAATACCTTTATTTAACATTTGGTTATAATCAAGGCCTAATTGCTTTAAATATTTTTGATATTGATAATTACCTATAGTTACTACTTCTATAAAGCCATCAGATTTAGTATCAACATCGTTCCATTTAAGATAATCTTTGCTATAATTGGGCTTATTTAGATAAAATGGACTATATCGATTAACAGAATAATCTAATACATTATCTAATTGGGTTGTTTTTAAAGCTTCTTCATAAGTTGTAGAAAAATTTTCATTATTACTTGTATTTATATTTAAAAGTAAGTTATACTCAGTTAATTTTAATTCATCTTTTACTGTATCAAAAGCCATGTTTATAAAGGAAGCTAAGGCAATAAAGATTGCTACTGATATAATTATTGAAATAACAGTCGTTCGATATTTCTTTTTATTTCTTTTCATATTTTTATAAGAAATATCTCCTCCAATACCAAAAATTTTGTTAATTAATTTAGGACTTTTTAATTTTTTGGCTTTAAGTTTAATATTTGCACTATTTCTAATTGAGTCGATAGGGTTTATTTTAGAAGCTTTATGAGCACTTCTAAATGCTGAGAAATAAATAGTTATAATTCCTAAAATAATGGCGACAATTATTGAAATTGGTGAGAAGGCAAAAACTAATTTTAAGCCACTATCTAGCATACCTTTAAGAAAATAATTACAGACAATTACTAAAATATAAGAGGCAAATAAACCACCTATAATACCTAAAGGAATAGCAATTAAACCAAGAATTATCGCTTCATAAAAAACATTTTTTATAATTTGTTTTTTAGTTGCACCAATACTTCGTAGCATACCATATTGTTTTATTTTTTCAGTAATTGAAATATCAAAACTATTTTTTATACAAAAAATTGAGGTAATAACTATAATTAAACAAACGATAACAATAACTGTACCTAACCCCGATATACCACTACTTTTAATTGGATTAGTTTGTAATTCTATTAAATAAGAATTCATATTTATTTGATATTTACTTTTTTTAATTTCTTGGTCATATTGTTGTAATTCTGTTTCACTTAAAGATTGACCTTCATTTACTTTTTTAAATAAGCTTTCATCAATTCCTAAAATATTAGCAGTTACTTTATAAATTTGTTTTATACCAGCTTTAGTATATTTAGCATATACATCAACATTACCCTTTAATTTATTTTGGTCTAAATAAGTAATAAATGTATAGCCTGGAGCATTATATGATTCAATATTAGTAGCTGGTCTTTCAATAATACCTACAACTTTATAGGTTTTTGCTACAACATCAGTAATATTTTCATTGTCTTTTATGTAAGGATTATTTTGCGTTAACTCTACATTTTCACTAACTCTTTTACCAACATCTAAACTTATAGTATCACCTAAATTAATGGTAAGTCGTCCATTAGTTTTTAAATGAGTAGGAATTAAAATCTCTTGGTCATTAGTTGGTAAGCGACCTTCAACTAATCTAACTGCTAAATTATTTAAAGAGTCTGGAGTAAATGCTTTAATATAAGCATAAGGTTTAAATTCATTTTTTGTCGTTATTTTAGCATAACCAATATTTTGAGTTAAATTAATATTAGCAATTTTTTGATTATAAGAAAAATCTTTTAAATTACTTACTGGTACATTTTCATAACTAATGTGAAAATCACCATATTGATATTTTTCATAATTAATTAATGATTTTATACCACTAGCATACATTGTTGCAACTGCACAAATTAAAGCTACTGATAAAATAATACCAATAATTGTAACAATAGTTCTTTTTTTATTTAATTTTAAACTTTTAATAGTTAGTTTGTTAAGTAAGTTCATTCTTAGACCTCCTTAACAATTTTTCCATCTTCTAATTTGATTATTCTATCAGCACATTTAGCTATTTCCATATTATGCGTAATCATAATGATAGTTTGTTTTAAATCTTTATTGGATTTTTTTAATAGTGCTACTATTTCATCACTTGATTTACTATCTAAATTACCAGTTGGTTCATCAGCTAAAATAATCGTTGGATTGGTAATTAAGGCTCGTCCAATACTGGTTCTTTGTTGTTGACCACCAGATAATTCATTAGGTAAATGTTTTCTTCTTTTTTCCAAACCCAATAATTTTAACATTTCATTTAGTTTATCTTGACTGATTTGGCGATTATCTAAAGCACATGGTAATGTAATATTTTCTTCGACATTTAAAATAGGTATTAAATTGTAAAATTGATAAATTAATCCAACTTGACGACGTCGAAAAATGGCTAATTTATCATCATCAAAATCAAAGATATCTTTTCCATCAATATAAACCTTACCACTAGTCGGCCTATCGACTCCACCAATTAAATGTAAAAGAGTTGATTTGCCACTACCGCTTGCTCCAACGATAGCGACAAATTCGCCTTTTTCTACTGAAAATGACACATTATCTAATGCCACCACTTTTGATAAATTTTTTCCGTAAATTTTAGTTAAATTTTCAACTTTTAATATTTCCATAAAAATATTTCCTTTCTGTTGTAATTATATTTAACTAAAGTTACATCTAAGTTACTATTTTAAAAGTTTATTAACATACTCAAAATAATCTATAACTAAATTATTAGTCTTACGTTTGGTGATAACTTCCTTAGCTAAAGTAATATCATCAGTAATTATATTATCGACATTTAAATCTAACATATCATTGATACCATCTTTAGTGTTAACTGTCCAAACAAATAATTCTTTTTTTGCTTTATGAACATTTTTCACAAGTTTACGAGTTACACTTGAAGCTTCAATACTAAAATTATCAGCTGCTTTTAAACTTAATATGTTCCCATAAGCTAAACTCATTACATAAACAGTTGGGACATCAGCATTATTCTTTTTAACATTTTCTAA
>CANRCO010000078.1 GCA_947629125.1 uncultured Bacilli bacterium
CATATCAATATAAAGTTGATTGGACAGCTAGTAGAATGCTTGCTAAATCTAATTATCATATTCATACCGATTCAATTAAAGAAAATATTATTCCTAAATTAACTGAAAAACAAAAACAATATGTGTATGCTGAAGAAGCTGACGTTTTAAATGTTGCTTTATTTGGGATGACTGCAAAAGAATGGCGAGATAAAAATCCTAATATTGAAGGAAATATTCGAGATTATACGGATTTAAAACATTTACTTATTTTATGTAATTTAGAAAATACGAATTCCGAACTTATTAATGATGGTATAAAGCAAAAAGAAAGATTGATAAAACTTAATAATTCAGCTATCAGGCAAATGAAAATATTAGCAAATGATAAATCTATAAAAGAATTAGAAAACTTAAATAAAAAATTAATAGATACTAAATAGTTATGACAATAAAAAAACACACTTGTATATTGGCAAACAATATGCAAGTGTGAAAAAATAAATTTTCGTATAATAAAGATATAGTTAAACAAAATTATTTATTCATTTGTAGTAACAATTAATAAAGAACATCATCTTTTGTATAAGGATTAGTTGTTTCTTTTCCAACATTTCCATTTATTATTTATTTTTCTGATTATTATTTGTAAAATTTACAAATTTATCTTAAAAAATGTAAAATATTAGTATTACCAAATATTTCTATTACTTCATAAGTTGTCATACTTCAAAAGTACATTTGATTTTAAAATCAGATGTTTTTTTATAATAAATTTTTCTTGTAGTATTTAATTTGTACTGTTATAATAAATAACTAGATTAAAAATTATGTTAGGAGAGAGAATATGGAAAATTTAAAAATAAAAGCTGAAATATTACCAAATTATTTTTTAAAGGATGATGGAACTTTTGATAAAGATGAAGCTCTTAAATTATCTGGTAAAATAGCTGGTGTTTGTTATGATAAAGAAGGATTTAATCATTTAGTTAATGAAGATGTTACAAAAACCATGCGTAGAGTTGATATGACATTAAACAATGGTCATCATAGTGTTTATGACCATATTCAAATTAATTTTAATTTACAAAATATCCCTAAAATTTTAGCAATGGTACTTAATAATGAACATCAATATACAACTAGTGAAAAATCTGCAAGATATACACCTGTTGTAAGACAAGATGGCTCAATTATTACTTTAGATGAAGAAAAACTTTATAATAAGTGGCTTAATATATTTAAAGTTAAAATTAAAGAGCAATATGGTTGTATTTATAATGATAATAAAATTCAAAAATTAGCTCAAGAAAATGCTAGATATTTAGTAACGGCATTTATGCCAACTCAAATGATTTATTCTACTTCATTTAGACAAATTAATTATATAGCTTCTTGGATACAAAATTATATTGCAAGTGCTAATAAAAATATAGCTTTTGAAAGGAAATTAGCATCTTCAATGCAAGAATTATTAAATGAATTTGCTGATTTAAATGTTCTTGAAGAAGGTTTAATGAAAAACGAAAAAAATCGTCATATATCTCTTTTTGGTAAAAATTTAAATCTTCAAGAAGAATATTTTGGTGAGGTTTATTCTACAACTTATAAAGGTTCGATTGCCCAGCTTGCTCAAGCACATAGACATCGGACACTTAATTATCAAATGGAAATGTTAAAAGATAAAGAATATTTTATTCCTCCAATTATTATGGATGAGAAAATGTTAGTTAATGAGTGGTTAAATGATATTAAATCAGTTAAAGATGTGACTCCTCAAGGAGAAATGGTTTTAATTAGTGAGAATGGTAACTATAATAATTTTATTTTAAAATGTAAAGAAAGATTATGTTCTGCTGCCCAACTTGAAACAATGACTCAAACTAAAAATACGTTATTAAAATATAAAAAAGCTTTAGAAAAGAAGAATAGTCCTCTTGCTTTAGATATCGAAAAATATTGTCATGGTGCTAGATGTACTTTCCCTGATTTTACTTGTCCAAGTGATTGCCAATTTAAAGAAGGCAAGACATTAACAAGGAGGATATAGATGGCAAAAGGTAAATTAATTGTTATTGAGGGTGCTTGTGATGGAATAGGTAAAACCACTCAATACGAATATTTAAGTAAACATTTAGAAAAAGATGGTATTGAAATTGCCAAACACCATTTCCCTTCATATGGAACTTATCAAGCTGAAGCAGTAGAAAAATATTTAAAAGGTGAGTATGGTCAGCCGAGTGATTTATCGCCATATTTTGTTAATAGTTTATATGCCATTGACCGAGCTGTTACTTGGTATACAGATTTAAAAAAATTATATGAACAAGGACAAACTATTTTATTAGATAGATATACAACTTCTAGTTTAATTTACCAATCAGCATTGATTAGCGATATTGAACAAAAAAAGAAATTTATCGATTTTGTTATTGATTTTGAATATAATAAAATTGGTATTAAAAAACCAGATGATGTTATATTTTTATATGCACCATTTGATTTAGTAACTGAATTAAGAAAAAATCGTCAAGAAAATGAAGGCATTGTTAATGATATTCATGAAAGTAATTTAAATTTCATGAAAAAAGTTTATGAAAGTGCTATGTTTATTGCAGACTATCTTTCATGGGAAAAAGTTAAGTGTAATGATGGTAATAAAATGCGAGATATTAATGATATTCATAATGAAATATATAAATTAGTAAGAAGAAAATAAAAAAGTTATCTTTAAAAAAGCAATAACTAAATTTTTTTGCATAAACTATAATGAAAAAAATAAAATTTCTTGCTATTGTCTATATTTTATGATAGAATTATTTTGTTATAATACAAAGAGTAAGAATAAAAAGGTGGTGTACTTAATGGATTTTTTATCAAAAATCTATGGTAGTGAGTATTTTGGTGCAGCTTTAGTAGTTATTATTATTATTTTAATTGTTTTATTTATTTTATTTTTAGTCCTTGGTAAGAAGGATGAGAAAAAAAGAAATTTAGAAAAGACTCAATCTATGGATAAAGACAATATTAATGCGATGGTTGAAGTTAATAAAGAACCAACTGCTTTAGAAGTTCCAGCTCAAGAACCAGCAACTAATGATGAAAATGTAATTGGTAGTGTAGAAAGTGCTAGTGTTAATAATTTTAGTAATCCAGAATTTAATCCAGTAACAACTCCTAGTAGTGAAGTGGCTACTGAACCAGCAGTTGAAACTCCAGCTACAGAACCTGTAGTAGCAGCAGCTCCAGTTAATGAAACCATGCCAGTTAATAATCCTACAGTTGATGCTCCAGCAGTTAATAATTCTGTTGAAAATGCCTATAATACTGCAAATGATGCAGCTCAAAATGTAAATAATAATTTTAATGATATAGCAGTTTCAATTAATCAAGAACTTAATGCTATAGATGATTTAAAAGAAAATAAGGATGCTTTAATTAATAATCAATCAATGGAAAATAATTTAGGTGTAACTTTTGAAAAACCAGATTTAATTGATGAACCAGTTAACTCATTTGCTGTAGTTGAACCAGTTATTGATACTCCAGCAGCTCCAGTTGAAACACCAGTAGTAGAAAATCAAGTAGCACCAGAACCAGCAGCTAATGCATATGTTGCTCCAACTAGTACTTATAGTCAAACTCCATATAAACCAACAACTCAATTTAGTTCTGTAAATGTCGCTCCGTCTGCACTAGTTGAACCTGTTGCACCAGTAGCACCTACAGAACCAGCTGATGTAGCTTCTAGTTTTATTAATGAACCAATTAATTCCGCAGCTAGCAATATGGAATATAGTGTTAATAATTTTAATACTCCAGTTAATAATCCAGCTGTAGAAAATGTTACACCAGAAACTCAAACAGAAAATGTAAATCAACCAGTCCAAGAAAGAAAAATGCCAAGTGGATTTGAAATGCCAATGTTAAATCCTAACTTAGTTAAAGATGATACTCCACAAGTTCAAAAACCAGCAACTGGACCAAGTTTCTCTTTCGAATCTGATGATAGTAATTCATTTAATATTTAGTTTAAAATTTACTTAGAAGGCCAATTTATTTGGCTTTTATTTTTTTTGTGTGTTATAATAACTTTTAGGTGAATAAAATGGCAAGATATGATGAAACATCAATAAAAATTCTGGAAGGCTTAGAAGCAGTTAGAAAACGTCCTGGAATGTATATTGGTAGTACAGATAAAAGAGGAATGCACCATCTTGTTTGGGAAATTGTCGATAATTCAATAGATGAAGTTATAAACGGTTATGGTAATTATATTAAAATATTACTTCATAAAGATGGCTCAATTACGATAGCAGATAATGGTCGTGGAGTACCTATTGGTATGCATGCTAGTGGTAAATCAACCCCAGAAGTTATTTATACTGTTTTACATGCCGGTGGTAAATTTGAAGAAGCTGGTTATAAAGTTTCCGGAGGATTACATGGTGTTGGTGGTTCTGTGGTAAATGCTTTATCTAGCAAAATGGAAGTAACTATTTATCGGGAAGGTAAAATTAGTCAAATAAAATTTGAAAATGGTGGTCGTGTAGCTAGCCCATTAAAACAAATAGGTGAAAGTAAAAAAACTGGAACTATTGTTACATTTTTACCTGATAAAGAAATCTTTAAAAATTGTAATTTTTCTTTTACAACCATTGCTGAAAGAATGCAAGAAAGTGCATTTTTATTATCAAATGTTACTATTGAAATAATAGATGAAGAAGATAACTTATCAGCTAAATATCATTATGAAAATGGTATTATTTCTTTTGTTGAATACATTAATGAAGATAAACAAGCTTTACATAAAGTTATTAACTATACAGGAACTAAAAATAAAATAGAAGTTGATATAGCTTTACAATATACGGATTCTTATAATGAACAAATATTATCTTTTGTTAATAATGTTAAAACTAGTGATGGTGGGTCTCACGAAGTTGGTTTTAAAACCGGTTTAACAAAAGCTTTTAATGATTATGCTAAAACTAATGGAATTTTAAAAGGAAAAGATAGTAATTTGGATGGTTCTGATGTTCGTGAAGGTTTAACGGCAGTAATAGCTGTAAAAATTCCAGAAGATTTATTACAATTTGAAGGACAAACTAAAGGTAAATTAGGAACACCGGAAGCTCGTAGTGTAGTAGAAAGTATTACTTATGATAATTTACGCTTTTTCTTAGAAGAAAATAAAGAAACAGCTTTAAATATTTTAGAAAAAGCCCAAAAAAGTAAAATAGCAAGAGAAGCTGCACGTAAAGCAAGAGAAGCTGCTCGAAATGGTAAAGGCAAAAATGCGAAAGAAAAAATTCAATCCGAAAAACTTGCTAAAGCGACTGGTAAAGATTATCAAAAAAATGAATTATTTTTAGTCGAAGGAGATAGTGCTGGTGGTTCAGCTAAATTATGTCGAAATCGCGTAACGCAAGCTATCTTACCATTAAGAGGTAAAGTTTTAAACTGTGAAAAAGCTAGTGAAAATGATATTCAAACTAATGCTGAATTAAAACAAATTGAGTATACAATAGATGCTGGATTAGGTCCTGATTTTGATTATCGTGATTCTAAATATGGTAAAGTTATTATTATGACCGATGCCGATGTTGATGGTAGTCATATTCAAAT
>CANRCO010000079.1 GCA_947629125.1 uncultured Bacilli bacterium
AACGGTTCATTTTGTAATTTTAAAACGGATGCCGAAAAAAATAGTGTCAATGTTGGAACAAAAGATAATTTAGATGAATATGATGGTGATAAAATAACAATAAATTTATATGTGGATAAACAAAATATAAATAATGATATAACAGGATTAGATTGTAATAATAAAAAAGAAGAATGTCCGGAAGTAGAACCTAGTGATGAACCTGGCGATTCACCAATGGATTTTAATAATATACCAAATACGGGAGATAGTGCTAACAATTATTTAGTATTTGCAAATGATCCAGACCATAACTTATTTAGATCATTAGGTACTTCAGAAATTGATTATTGTAATAGTGGTGATTGTACTAATGACAGTAATTATAAAAAAGAAAAATTACCAAAGATTGTTCAAGCAAATTTTGCTAGTTTTAAACAAATTAAATATAAAAATAATGTTGATTCTACTATTTGTTATGATGGTAATTGGTCTAAAGATTGCTTATTTAATGGAGATACTGAAGATGAAACCACTAAGTATCAAATACTTAATTACCAATATCATGATAGAAATGACACTAATCAACCAATTATAATATTTGTTCCTCCTTTAAATCGAGATAACAGTACTAATACAACTGATACTTACTTAGAGTATTTAGAAAGTGTTAATATTAAAGCTACAAATGAATATATTCCAACTATTAATTGGACACAAAAAGCTTATTACATGAATTTAGATTATCATTCTGCAGGTAGTGAATATAATAAAGTAAGTAATAACATTAGATTTAAAGCACAAATATCAATTTTATCAGAAGATGATTTTACCAATAGAAAATGGTTACAAAAAAATGCTATTGAAGTCATTATGGATTTAGCTCGCTGTCTTAGTTATCCAAGTGGAACTGATAATGTATATAGTTGTTATGGTTCTAAATATGTTATAAATGGTAATATCAGACCATCTACTCATACCCAAACTAATGGTAATTATGATTCTGGTACAGCTCGTGGATATATTCGTCCAACATTCTTCTTAACTCCTGATAAAAATAAAATATATCCACCTAAAGGTGTAAGCTCTAATCTTATTGGAACTAAAGAACATCCATATATAATTGTTCAAGTATAATTAAACAAGTTTTGAAAAAATAAACTTGTTTTTTCTATACGAAAATAAAAATATATGCTATAATTTATTCATAATAGGAGGGGAAGCTATCTGTGAAATATGATGTTTTAATAGTGGGAGCAAGTAATGATAATTTGTTAATGGCTTTAGAACTTCTGAGCAAAGGAAAAACAATTTTAATAATTGATAGTTTAAAAAAATCAATAGAACTTGAAAATAATTATATTCAAGGTCATTTTGAATTTAGTGATAATTATGAATATTTATATGGCGAAAAAATTAAAAAGTTATTAAATTATTATGAAATAACTAAAGAGGAAGAATATGAAGATTATTCATATAATACCAATTTAGTTACTTATCAAGAAAATTATCAATATAAAATAACTTCTAGTGCTGAAGAATTTATTGAACAAGTTCGAATTAATTTTCCAAATGTTAAAAATTTAGATAAATTATTTAATTATGCTAAACAATGTTTTGAAGCAACTAATTTAATTTTAGAAAATCAACCAGTAAAAAAAGATTTGTATCCATTATTTTATAAATTTAAAGATATGCCTTATAAAACAGTATTAGATAAATTACATATAAATCGAAGTGTTCAAAATTTATTAGAAGTTTTAACTGAAATACCTTTTAATATTCCTTTTAATGATTTTGCTACAACTTTATATGCAACTATAATTGAAAGAAAATACAAACTAAATAAGAGTAATGCATATTTATATTATCGTTTAAGAAAACAATTAGAAAATTTAGGTTGTATAATTAAATATGATACTAAAATATTAGAAATAAATACTAAAAATAATAAAATTACTGGTGCTACTTTAAATAATGGAATAACTATAGAATGTGATAATATTGTTTATGGTAAATTACCTAGTACAATATTACCAATTTTAAAAAGTTCCTTATGTAAGAAAAATGATTATCAAAAAATTAATAACACCCAAAAATTAAAAGTATTCTTTGGGATGATGAAACCTTTAGAAAGTATGAGCTTAAAAAATGGTAAATATATAATTAAATCTGATGATAATAAAGATATTACTAATATAAATCAAACTATTTATTTAGAAAATTATTCTGACCGTTCAATTATAACTTTAGAATGTAATTATCAAAATAATTGTTGGAATGATTATGTAAATAAAGAAAATTATTATTATAATGTAACAAAATTAGTTAATGAATTAATGGGTTGTTTTGAAGATTTAACTAAAAAAGATTTAAAAGAATATATTGAAGAAATAAAAATTGTTACTCCTATTGATTATGCTTATAAATATGAAAATGTTGATGGTCAAATATTTGAAGAATTAACTTATGAATTAAAAAATCGCTTACTTAAAATAGAGGGATTATATATTACTAATTTATATTTAGAATATGATTATTTATTTAATAGCCACTATTTGATTAATTTAATGATAGCTAAAAGGATTATAGGTGAAAATTAATGAAAAGTATAAATAATATAAATGAATTAAAGGAAGATTTATATAGTTCAATTATTAAAGTTCAAGTTGATTCTATTATCAATGATACTCCTAAAACCAAAATTATAGTTTTAAAAAGAACTGATAAAAAAAGTTTACCAATCTTTTATCCAGGCGACTATATAAATATTTATGCTAATATTGATGGCGTTAATCATTTAGAAAGTTTTTCTTTATTTTCAAGTAATGATGATGCTATGAATGGTGAGTATCGAATTGTAGTAAAAAGTAATAAGAAAAAACCATTAAGTAAATTTTTATTTGATAATTTAAAGTATCAAGATAAATTATTAATTAGTAAACCATTAAGTGATTCATCATTTACTTTTTCTCCTTTAAGAGAAGAAGAAAATATAATTGCTATTGGTTATGATAATGACATAGTTTCATTTTATTCTTTAGCTCATTATTTAATTAAATATAAGTTAGATTACAAACTAAATATAATTCATATTTGTAGTAATGATAATAATGTAGTTTTAAAAGAAAAATTTAAAAAGTTAAATATTTATAATGAAAATATAAATTATGAATATATAATTATTAATGATGATAATATGCGTCCAGCAAAAGATGTAATTAATAAATATTTAGCAGAATTTAATTCATTCTTTGTCGCAGGTAATATCGAATTTTATAAAAATATTAATAAAATAATATATGAATATAATTTACCTAAAAAGAATCTACGATTTAAAAAATTTAATCATGTAGTTAATCGAAATATGGTAAAAAAATATGAATTAACAGTAAAATCAATTGAACAAGAGTTGACTATGCATTGTTCTAGTAATGAATCATTATTTAAAGCTATTTTAAAAAGTGAATATGGTAAAAACTTTTTATTAAATAATGATTTAAATGATGAAGTTTATGCCCAAATAGTCGAGGGTTCTGTTATGACTATAGCTAAATTTGACCAAGAAGCTAATCTTCAAAATCAAATAGTTAATTTAAATGATAGTTATCCTTGTGAAAATGTTACAATTAGAATAAATTAATATTAATTAAGAGCCGTAAGGCTCTATTTTTTGTTAAAGAAAATAAAAATTTCATTTCGCAAAATACAAAAAAATTGATTTTTGCGAAATGAAGAGTATAATATTATTAGAGGCGACAAATATGAAATTAATAAAAAGAAAATACTTACAAGATATGATTGATGTTATGGGAACACCAGATATAAAGGTTATTACTGGTGTTAGACGTAGTGGAAAATCACAATTACTTAATATGTTTATTGATTATATTAAAGAAAATGACCAACATTGTAATATAATTTATATTGATTACAATCTTGATAAATATGATGATTTAAAACAATATAAAGAATTAATAAAATATGTTTCTAGTAAATATGATTCTAAGAAAAGAAATTATATTATGATTGATGAAGTTCAAATGTGTGTTGATTTTGAAAAAGCTATAAATAATTTTCATGCAGAAAATAAATATGATATTTATATAACTGGTTCTAATGCATTTCTTCTATCAAGTGATTTAGCCACATTGTTTACTGGTAGAACTTATAGTATTGAAGTATATCCTTTTTCTTATAAAGAATTTCTTGAATATTACAATTTAAAAAATACTGATGAAAATTTTGATAGATATGTTTTAGAAGGAGGATTTTCTGGTTCATATTTATATAATGATTTAAATAAGAAATATAATTATATATCTGACGTATATAAAACAATGATTGTAAGAGATATTGTAGGAAGAAATAAAATTCAAAATATTCCTTTATTAGATAGTATTAGTGATTTTTTAATAGATAATATAGCCAGAATTACTTCTTGTAGGAGCATTACAGATACACTAAATTATAATAAGGTAGAGACAAACGATAAAACAGTTGGTTCATATATTAATCACTTATGTGAAGCTTTCGCTTTTTATAAAGTAAGAAGATATGATATTCAAGGAAAAAAATACTTGTCTACTCAAGATAAATATTATTTATCAGACCATGCCGTAAAATATGCTATTCAAGGTACAAAAAATATGAATTATGGTAACATCTATGAAAATATAGTAGCAATGGAATTAATTAGAAGAGGTTATGAGGTATATGTTGGAGTATTGTATGAAAAAGAAGTGGATTTTGTTGCTATGAAAAGAAATGAAAAAATTTATATTCAAGTTGCAGATGATATAGGAAATGATTTTGAAAATAATACATTTAGACGTGAGGTAGATGCATTATTAAAAATTAAAGATGCTTATCCTAAATTTTTAATAGCTAGAACCAAGCATAGTGATTATCAATATGAAGGAATTCAAATTATTGATATAGCAAATTGGTTAGTTAAGTAAATATTTTTAGATAATTTTTCTGAAGAGTATATGTAACCTTAATTATATCGTAAAATTAATTTAGGTGTGTTATATTCTTCTTTTTTTATTGTGATAAAATTAATATTTTGTTATAATAAAAAAAGATAGAGAGGTAAGGAACTATGAACCATAATGTAAATCGGGGGGGGGTATTTTAATAAACAAAAGTACCCAAAGATAATAGTTTGTTTGGGAGTATTAGTTGGAACATTAATAATAAGTGGAATAAGTTATGCTCTATGGAGTACAACAAAAGAACAAGAAAGTATAAATAAAATAAGTAGTGGCTGTTTAAAACTAAGTGTTCAAGAAGGAACAAGTATTGATGTACCAAATGCTTACCAAACACCAGATAGTGAAGGATTGCAACAACAAGGTTATACATTCACAATAAACAATAATTGTAATCATGAAGAATATGTCGAAGTAAATTTAGATATCAAAAATAATAATACATTAAATGAAAAGAATATTAGAGCAACATTACTATATAACAATCAAAAAATAATCGAACCAAATAATCTAAATAATTTATTAGATAGAGAAACAACAA
>CANRCO010000080.1 GCA_947629125.1 uncultured Bacilli bacterium
GAGCTTTAAAATCATTATCTAGTATGTTAAAAGGTAAACAAGGACGTTTCCGTCAAAACTTATTAGGTAAAAGAGTTGACTATTCTGGTCGTAGCGTTATCGTTGTTGGACCAAATTTAAAAATGTATCAATGTGGTATTCCAAAAGAAATGGCTATTGAACTATTTAAACCACATGTTATTCATGGCATAGTAGAAAAAGGTTTAGCTCATAACATTAAAGGTGCTAAAAAATTAATTGATGCTCGGGATGAAAAAGTTTGGGACATTGTTGAAGATGTTATTACAGAACATCCTGTAATGCTTAACAGAGCTCCAACATTACATAGATTAGGTATTCAAGCTTTTGAACCAAAATTAGTTGGTGGTAAAGCTATTCGTTTACACCCATTAGTTTGTACCGCATTTAATGCTGACTTTGATGGTGACCAAATGGCTGTTCACGTACCACTTTCCGAAGAAGCCAAAGCTGAAGCGCGAGTACTTATGTTAGGTGCTAACAACATCTTAAATCCAAAAGATGGTAAACCAATCGTTACTCCAAGCCAAGACATGGTATTAGGTAATTGTTATTTAACTATGGAAGAAGCTGGTTTAGAAAACGAAGGTAAAGTATTTAAAAATAGTAATGAAGCTTTAATGGCTTATGAAAGAAAAATAATTACTTTACATACCAGAATAGCTATTCCAGTAAATAGTTTTAAACATAAATTCTTTACTGATGACCAAAAAGATAAATATTTAGTAACTACTGTTGGTAAAATTATCTTTAATGAAATTTTCCCAGATACTTTCCCATATATTAATGAAGGAACAAAAACTAATATTGAAGGTATAACTCCAAGCAAATATTTCTTAGATATGGGAACAGATATTTCTTCAGCTATTAAAGATATGGATTTAGTTGAACCATTTGTTCAAAAAACATTAGGACTTATTATTGCTCAAATATTTAAAAGATATAAAACTACAGAAACTTCTGTCATGTTGGATAAATTAAAAGATTTAGGCTTTAAATATTCAACTGTTGCTGGTATAACTGTTTCAGCTAGTGATATAGTTCGTAGTGAAAATAAAGAAAAGATTATTGCTGATGCTCAAGCAAAAGTAGCTAAAGTAAATAAACAATTCCAAAGAGGTTTAATTACTGAACAAGAAAGATATTCTAGTGTTATTGAAATTTGGACAGAAGCTAATGATTTAGTTAAAGCCGAATTACAAAAACTTAGTGAGAATAACTTCAAGAATCCATTATTTATGATGATGAATTCTGGAGCACGTGGTAAGATTTCAAACTTTACTCAATTAGCAGGTATGCGTGGTTTAATGGCTAAACCAAATGGTGAAACTGTTGAAATTCCAATTACTTCTTGCTTTATTGAAGGTTTAAGTGTATCAGAGTTCTTCTTATCAACTCACGGTTCACGTAAAGGTAGTGCCGATACGGCTTTACGTACAGCTGACTCAGGATATTTAACTCGTCGTTTAGTTGATGTAGCTCAAGATATTATTGTTAAAGAATACGACTGTGGAGCTATAGCTGGTGTTGAAATTGAAGAATTTGTTAATGAAAAAGATGGTTCTGTTATTGAATCATTAATGGATAGAATTGTTGACCGTTTCAGTGCTAAAAGAATTATTAATCCTGAAACTAAAGCTGTAATTGTCGAAAAAGGCGAAATGATTACAGAAAATATAGCAAATAAAATTATTAAAGCCGGTATTAAGAAGGTTGAAATACGTAGTGTTTTAACTTGTAAAACCGAAAATGGTGTTTGCCAAAAATGTTATGGACGTAATTTAGCAACAGGTAATTTAGTTGAAACTGGTGAAGCAGTAGGTATTATGGCTGCTCAATCAATTGGTGAACCAGGTACTCAGCTTACCATGCGTACATTCCATACTGGTGGTGTAGCTGGAGGAGACGATATTACTCAAGGTTTACCAAGAGTTGAAGAATTATTTGAAGCTCGTACACCAAAAGGAAAAGCTACAATTTCAGAAATAACTGGTAAAGTAATTAGCATTGAAGATCAAAATGGTAAATATAAAATTTTAGTTGAAAACGAATCAGGTATTCGTGAACACGTTACTAACTACAATATGAAAGTTAGAGTTAGTGTTGGCGATATGGTTGAAGCTGGTGACAAATTAACTGAAGGTGTTATTTCACCTAAAGAGTTATTAGCTGTTACTGATGCTATAACTGCTCAACAATATATTTTAAAAGAAATTCAAAGCGTTTATAAATTACAAGGTGTTGATATTTCTGATAAACACATTGAAATTATTGTTAAACGTATGGTTAATAAAATTAAAATTGTTGATGCTGGAGATACTGATTTTGTTGAAGGTTTAACTGTTTCTTTAAGAGATTTTGCTGAAGGTAATAAACCAGTAATCTTAAATGGTGGAGTTCCAGCTACAGGTAAACCAATTATGTTAGGTATTACTAAAGCCTCATTAGAAACTGATTCATTCTTATCAGCTGCATCATTCCAAGAAACTACAAGAGTTTTAACCGATGCTGCAATTCATGGTAAAATAGATCACTTAAGAGGTTTAAAAGAAAACGTAATTATTGGTAAATTAATTCCAGCTGGTACAGGTGCTAAAGAATATAGTGATATTGGTATCGAACTAGAAAAAGAATTAATGGATGAAGAACCAAGTGAAATGCTTGAAGAAAAATTAATGGAAGAACCAAAGGAAGCTTAATAGTTTCCTTTTTTTTATTAATGAAATAATATAAAGAAAAATTAAAATTTATAAAAAAGTAATTTAAATTGATAAATAATTATCATAATATAAAATTTACTATTGATAAGTTTTTAGATTTATTATATAATGAAAATGTAGAAATAATTGAGTTTAGATAAAGATAACAATCATATGGTGTTGCCTAACTATTATGTTGTTTCTCTTATTAATTTAAGATTATAATTATATAAATATATAATTTAATAAATGTCTTTATCTTTCATAAATTATCACCACACTTCAAATAATCCCCCTGGAGAAAATTGATAGTTATTTAAAACTTAATTGTTTCTAATAAAGCTATTAAAGTGTAAAAAAAGTAAAAGTAAAGATATGATTTTCTTTACTTTTTTGTTGCAAATCATTAACAAATTTATTATAATGAAAAAAGATAGAGAGGTAAGAATTTATGAAACATAATACAAATCGGGGGGGGGTATTTTAATAAACAAAAATACCCGAAGATATTAACTTGTTTGGGAGTTTTAGTAGGAGTACTAATAATAAGTGGAATAAGTTATGCATTATGGAGTACAACAAAAGAACAAACAAGTATAAATAAAATAAGTAGTGGCTGTTTAAAACTAGAAGTAACAGAAGGAACAAATATAAATATAGAAAATGCTTATCAAACACCAGATAATGAAGGATTAAAGCAAAATGGTTATACATTCACAATAAACAATAATTGTAACCATGAAGAATATGTTGAAGTAAATTTAGATATAAATAAAAACAATACATTAAATGAAAAGAATATCAGAGCAACATTACTATATAACAATCAAAAAATAATTGAACCAAATAATCTAAATAATTTATTAGATAGAGAAACGAATAATAAAGAATATAATACAGGAAAACATTTAACAACAGTGAAAATATCATCAAATAGTAATAAACAATTAAATTTAAAAATATGGTTAGATGAAAATACTAGTTTTAACGATTTACAAGAAAATAATACCTTTGAAAGTAAAATAGAGATAGATAGTATTAAAAGAGAGAATATACTAGCTAGTGATTATGTACGAATCATAAGCGAAGACAATGAACAACTAGCCTATGATGAAACAATAGACAACAACTTAAGATATATTGGAGCAACACCTAATAATTATATTGATATAGGAAATGGTGAATATTCTTCTGATATTTGGACTGGTTATGATAACGAAGATGTATACAAAGGTAATTATACAGTAGAATATACAAGCGGAGAAAAATGTAAAGGTAATAATAATTATAACAAAAATTGTACATTAGTCCATAAAAAGGACGACCCAATACTATGGCGAATCATCGGAGTAATGAATAACGTAGATGATGGAACTGGTAAAATAGAAAGTCGATTAAAAATTATCCGTGATGAAGGCATCGGAAGAATTGCATGGGATGCAAAAGCTATAAATAATCAAGAAGTAGAATGTATAGAAAAAAATCAACAAAATTGTACATATAAGAATAATTGGGAAGAAACGAGTATAAAAGAAACCTTAAATAATGCATTTTGGAATAAAATAACAACCTCTGCCAAAAACTATATCTATGAATATGATTATACGAATAACAAATTTATGAATAAATGGAAACAATTGGATTTTAGTAAAGAAGGAATGAATGAAAAAAGCAAAAAATTATTTGAAAATGCAAAATGGCATTTAGGAGGAATAACATCAACTGAATATAATACAGCAACAGCTGCAATATATTATTTAAAAGAACATGCTAATAATGTATATAGTACAAATCCAACAAGTACAAATGCAATGGTAGGATTAATGTATGCTAGTGATTATGGTTATGCTACAGGTGGAGGAGAAGGAAAACAAAGAAGCGAATGTTTAGCAAAAGATTTATATCATTGGGATGTTAGTGGATATGAAAATTGTTATAAAAATAATTGGTTATATGATCCATCAAATCATCAATGGTTAATGAATCCGTATGCGTCTAGCGATTTCAGTGTTGCTCGTGTGAGCTATGACGGCAGTGTCTATCCTTACGCCAACGTGTTCAATAACTACCGTCGGGTGCGCCCAGTCTTATATCTAAAATCAGATGTAAAAATAGTGAGTGGAGATGGTTCAAAAGTTAATCCATTTAAACTTGCTTTATAATTAATAGTGAAAAAAATCACTATTTTTTGTTGCAACAAAGATAAATTTTGGTATAATTAAAAAAGATAGAGAGGTAAGGAACTATGAATCATAATGTAAATCGGGGGGGGGTATTTTAATAAACGAATAGAATACCTCCGAAAAAACTTAGTAGGTGAAATACATGAGTAGCCTAAAGAAATTTGATTATCGAATAAAAAATAATCGAAAACGAAATATCTTTTTGTGTGGAATAATTTTAGTAATAGTAACAATAGTAGGAGTAAAACTATTTAATAGTTATGCTAGTTTTAGTAATGAAACTAATGAATTAACTATGGTTAATGCCAAAACA
>CANRCO010000081.1 GCA_947629125.1 uncultured Bacilli bacterium
TTTATCTTATCTTCATAACTTAATTTACTCATATAAAAACCTCGTTTCTATGTCCAAGAAACGGGGTTCATATCATTTTATCACATATTCTCACTTTTATTATTATTTGATAATATTAATTATTTGACTTGATTCAAAACTCTAGTAAATCTATCGTTAACAAGCCATGTATCTTCGTAACCTTCATCTTCATAATTTTTACACTTTATATAAACTTTATGTTTTCTATTTTGTTTATCACATTTTACTTTTGCATAACCATTACAATATGTCTTATGATTGACATCTAATATATCTTTCTTTTTTAAATATCCTTGTTGTAAATACCAATAAGCTGGAATTAAAGATTCAGCGCTATCGTATTCAGTGGGTAGACAGCCATTGGGATGAGTAGCATTTATTTCCCATACCGCTGCTTTCTCAAATGCTGCTTTAATTTCTTTATATCTTTTATTACAATAAATTTTATATCCAATAAATAATAATAAAGTTACTAAAGCTATTATACTGATAATAATAAATATTTTTATAACTTTCTTTTTCATATCCAAATTATAGCATAATCTATTAGTTATGGCTATTAATTTTCTTAGTATTAAAGATATTATTTTATTGCTAATGAATAACCATGATTTAAATTTTCATGCATTTATTAAGAATGTCAATAAAATCATTCTATAATTATATTTCTTATATGCTTTTTACCAATTAAATATGTATTTATGTCCCATATTATAGATAGTTTTACTATTTTTAATCGGTGCCGAAAATGGTGCCATACCGTAAATTATGCTATATCAAATTTTATCATTTTAAGATACTTTTTAAAAATAATAGAAATGCCTTGAAATCGTTTAAAATCAAGACATTTTCTAACAATTTGGCGTCCCAAGGCAGATTCGAACTGCCGACCTATTGCTTAGGAGGCAATTGCTCTATCCAACTGAGCTACTGGGACACAAAAATATAATAACATAAAAAAACTAATAATACTATTTATTAGTTAACATGTTAATTATAAAGATAAAATAAACAGCTGTATTAATCGTTGCTTTAAATCGAGCACATTCATACAATGCCACCATCTTATCAATAAATGATACTAACCAGCTTTCTTTATATTTAGGCATTTTAGTTGTTAAAGGAAACATATGTGATTCAATTATATTTTTTTGTAAATCAGAAATCTCAAAATATTTCATAGAATTTTCACAAGCTTTTAAAGGATGATTAAAAGCTACTTGAATTCCTTTTATATCAACTAATTCTTCGCGTAAAAAGAAATCATGTAATAATGCTGCACGAGTAACTTCTTCATAATTTTTTAAATGCATTTTTTTTGCCATATAATAAGAAGATTTAGCTACACGTATAGAATGAGTATATCTAGTTATACCATGATGATACTCATTATCTAATTCCTTAAATTCATTATTTTTTAATATATCTTGAACAATTGTATAAAACTCTTGTTGTAATACTTTTTTCATAACTTTTTCAGGCCTTCTTTTTATTCATTCTAATTAATTATATTCAAATTTATCAATTCTATATAGCATATTAGCAAATTTTTTTAAAAATAGCAACCTATTAAAAAAAAAGATGTAAATTTAATTTACACCATTTTGTTTTAAAAACTCTTGAAAAGCATCAGTACTCATACTACCAATATTACCTGCAATCATCTTACCATCATTAATAATGATAACAACTGGCGTAAAGCCATATTCATTTAATAAATTACCATAAGTATCTTCTACTTCTTCTGGGTCTCCATCATCATTAGTAACATTAACTTTAGTTTTTAAATCTAATAATTTAACAAATTGTTTCATTTCACTACTATTACCATCAATTGTCGTTATATCTAAATATTGAGTAGTATAACCAAATTCTTCTTGAGCTGCTTGTAAGCTAGGTAAGAACTTCTTACAACTACTACATGTAGAACGACCAATATATAAAACATATTGTTTTTTAGAATCAAATAATTCTATTACATCTTTTAAATTTACTTGATTCATCATTGATACATCATAACCACTTTCTGAACTTGTAGTATTATTAGTAGTTTTATTATCATCAGATGTTTTATTATTAGTTAATAAAATAATACAAATAATTAATAATAAAGCTATAATCATTATATTAAAAACAACTAATATTTTAAATTGTTTATTTTGTAAATCCATTTAAACTTCACCTCTAACTGTTTTTATAATAACATATATTCCTATTTTTTTAAAGTTTTATAATAATCTATTTTTTCAGAAGATACTAAATTATTATATTGTCTAATTTCTTTAATTAAAGGAAATTTTTGTATTAAATAATTAGCTTTATAATTAGTTAAATCATTAGTTTGAATAGCTTCAAAAGTACTTTTAGCATTGTTTTGAGCTTCATCATAATTAACATTACTATAAAAATCATTTAAAAATTCTTGATATTCTTCGTTAACTACTTGCATTTTACTTTCAAATTCTTCTAAATCTTCCTTACTTAAATTAGTACTATTATCATAAATTGTCGATTCAATTATGTTAAACATTACTAAATTATCAGTTAATGTAAAATTAGGAGTTGTTTGAGTATAATTGGCCATATTTTTTAAAGTTTTAGTATAAATATCTAATAAATAATTATAACCAACTTTTGTATTTAAATCTTCGGCACTAATTACTTTATCAGTTAAACTATAATATGTATAAAAATCATTTTGCATGTTTTTAGCATCAATTGCATACATAATTTTATATAATTCATAAACATCTTTTTGGTTTTGACAATTCATGAATCGATAAAATTGATTTAAATCTGCATCAAATACAGCATTATTATAGTTTTCCAATGGTTGATTATTAAATAAACTAAGTAATTTTAATAATATAGAATCTTTAACTTTGTCTTCATAATATAAAGATTTATCTTTATCATTGAATTTTAAAGTTTCAGTTTCAGCTGCAGCAGTTAAAACAAATTTACCAATGTCACCAGTAGCAATATTTTTAACCCCTTGAAAAGCTCTACTACCATCTATTAAAATTTCATTATGATAACAATTATCTAATCTTACTTTATTTAAATATAATACTAAAAAATACTCAACAGTATCTTTAATACTTTCCTCACGTGCAGTAGAAAAATCCTTCAATTTATTAATATCAATTAAAATTAAATGATTTTCTTCATCATAATTAGCAACTAAGTCATTTTCATTAGTTAAAATTATTTTTAAATCTTGTAAATTACATAAATCAGCATTAACGTTATTGGTAGCTTTAGTATTTAATTTATTAATAAAATCTTTTAAAACTTCTTCACACGCTTTTTGATATTCTTGCATTTCTTTAGGAGAATTAGCATCATAAAAAGCAGTTGTATAATCATTAGTATGGTACATATAAGCATAATGATTAGAATTATTCTTGATTTTCTCAAATACATCAATATTTTCTAAATCAGAATGGTCATATTCATTACTTTTTTGTGCTTTTGCAATAATTTGTTTAATTTCCTTTTTTGTTGGATAATATTTTTCCCCATTATAATCTTCCACTACAGAATCAAAGTCATAATCTTTAAACTTTTCAGTTGCTGATGCAACGCTTAATACACCTATAGTAGAAGATAAAATTATAGGAATACTTCTTTTTAACATTTTGTTCATAATAAAACCCCTCTTTCTTAACAGTTAAGTAATATAGCACAAAAAGATATAAAATGCAAGGAAAAAATGAAAAAAACACAAAAATATGTTTGATATAATTATTTTTTAAAAAGATAATTGATATGAATCACTTTTTGTGCCTAAACCAGAAGTTATTAAAACATCCGATTTTAAATATAAAACTGGACGTATAATATTGGCATTATTAGTATCGGCATTTTCATGAACATAACCAGTTTTTTGTATATCGGCAAATTCATAAGAACTAGATGCATATGGCATCATCGTTGTCTGCCAATATCCTGTTAAAAATAACCAATTATTTTGAATACAATCTTCAAATTCAGTATTAATCTTCCAATTAGCTAATTCTTTTGTTAAACATTCTTCTCTAGTTTTTACATCTCCACCACTAGTTGCAAAACCATAATCACTCGGATACATTAATCCGACATATCCAATCCATGTAGCTAGATTTGTTGCATATACTTGATTACTCTGCTCTTTTTCATAATATATCTTAGCAGTGGCCACTGGAACATCTACACTACTTACTCCTCCCAAATGCCATTCAATTTTGTCAATAAAATTTTTACTTTCATCTTTTAAACCATTACTACTAAAATCCACTTCATTTAATGGAAAACTCTCAGTTGATGTTATAGTTGGCTTATAGCCAGTTGTCCGATTATAATAACTTCCAATTGCTCTATAAATTTGATAATTATTATTATCTAAAACATAACCATTTTTATCTATTTGATATTTTTTATTAGTTACATTCCATCCGGCTTGTACTACTTCAACTGGATTTAGCATCATCATTAGTTGAGAGTCACTCCAATCGTTACTTCCCATGTCACTTGTTGATGAACCAACTCCAGGTTGTTTGTAATCCCAACTAAATCCTCCTATTGATTCGTCTCTTATCAATTTAATTCTTGCTTCTTTTTTTCCTGTTCCGTCATCTATGTTGTTCATAACTCCAATAATTCGCCATTTTTCTCCATTGAAATCAACATAGTTATTAGGTGTTGCTCCAATATATCTTAAGTTGTTATCTATTGTTCCATCATAAACTAATTGGTCTTTATTTGTTTTTTCTAACTCTTTTATATAATGTGTTGCTGGTATTACCACACTACCACTTACCATATCGATATTATTTGTTTCTACTTTAAATTCAGCTTTACTTTGATATAGTTTTACACCAATAATTGTTATTATTACTAATATTATTAAACTAATAAATATATTACGTTTACGATTATCTTTTATTCGATAATCAAATTTCTTTAGGCTACTCATAAACTTCACCTACTAAGTTTACTCGGAGGTATTCTATTTGTTTATTAAAATACCCCCCCCCGATTTATATTATGATTCATAGTATCTAACC
>CANRCO010000082.1 GCA_947629125.1 uncultured Bacilli bacterium
TAAATATGGATATTACAAAAATGACTCCAGCTGAAATTATTAAAGAGTTCGGAGAAAATGAAAAAGATAGTGGTTCTACTAGTGTTCAAATTGCTTTACTTACTAAAAGAATTAATATTTTAACTGAACATTTAAAAGAACATATTCATGATTTTCATTCTAAAAGAGGTCTTTTAATGATGGTTGGAAAAAGAAGAAAATTATTAAATTATTTAAGAGACAACGATATTGTTAAGTATCGTGAAATAATTAAAAAATTAAATTTAAGAAAATAGGCACTTTTATTTTTAGTGTCTTTTTTTATTAAGGAGTAGTTATGAAAAGAACATATGAATTAGATTTTTTAGGTCGTAAATTAGTAGTTGAAACCGGAGAACTTGCTAAACAAACTAATGGTTCAGTATTAATTCGTTATGGAGATACTGTTGTATTATCAGTTTGTGTAATGGGTAAAATGGTAACCCAAGATTTTTTCCCTTTACAAGTTTTATATCAAGAAAAACTTTATTCAGTAGGTAAGATTCCTGGGGGATTTATCAAAAGAGAAGGTCGTCCAAGTGATGAAGCAACATTAGCCGCTCGAATTATTGACCGTCCGATTAGACCAATGTTTAATGAAAATTTACGAAATGAAATTCAAGTAGTGAATACAATTTTATCTGTTGACCAAGATAACTCACCTGTTATGAGTGCTTTATTTGGTTCATCTTTATGTTTAGGAATAAGTGAAATTCCTTTTGATGGTCCAGTTAGTGGGGTAGTTGTTGGTAAAATTGGTAAAGAATTTATTATTAATCCAACAGCAGAACAATTAGAACAAAGTACCCTTAATTTAACAGTTGCAGGTACAAAAGATGCCATTTGTATGGTTGAAGCTGGAGCTAGTGAATTAAGTGAAAAAGAAATGTTAGATGCTATTATGTTTGGTCATGAACATATTAAAATGCTTTGTGATTTTCAACAACAAATTATTGATGAAATTGGTAAACCAAAAGTAGAATTAGAACTTGATGAAATTGATGAAGCATTAAAACAAGAAGTTGAACAGTACGCTACTGAAAAAATGTTAAATGCAATTCAAATTAAAGATAAGTTAGAAAAATATGCAAAGATAGAAGAAGTAAAAGAAGAAACTTTAGGAGAATTTACTGAACGTTATGCTCTTGATGAAGAGTTAGAAGAAGTAATTAAACAAGTTCAAAAAATTGTTAATTTAATTGAAGGTAATGAAGTTCGAAAATTAATTACTGATAAAAAAATTCGTCCTGATGGTCGAAAAATGGATGAAATTAGACCACTTTCAGCAATGATTGATATTTTGCCAAGAACTCATGGTTCAGCAGTATTTACACGAGGTGAAACGCAAAGTTTAGCAACTACAACATTAGGTGCTATTGGTGAACATCAAATTTTAGATGGTTTAGGATTAGAAGAAACAAAAAGATTTATGTTACATTACAATTTCCCACCATTCTCTGTTGGTGAAACTGGTCGTTATGGAGCTCCTGGTCGAAGAGAAATTGGCCATGGTGCTTTAGGAGAAAGAGCTTTAGCTCAAGTTATTCCTTCGGAAGAAGAATTTCCTTATACAATTCGAGTAGTTAGTGAAATCTTAGAAAGTAATGGTTCATCTAGTCAAGCTACTATTTGTGCTGGATGCTTAAGTTTAATGGCAGCAGGTGTTCCAATTAAAGCTCCAGTTGCTGGTATTGCGATGGGCTTAATCCAAAATGGTAAAAAATATACAATCTTAACAGATATTCAAGGCTTAGAAGACCATATGGGTGATATGGACTTTAAAGTAGCAGGAACTAAAGATGGTATATGTGCTTTGCAAATGGATATTAAAATTAAAGGTGTAACAAAAGCAATTCTAAAAGAAGCTTTAGCTCAAGCGAAAAAAGCTCGTTTAGAAATACTAGATGTTATGAATGATGTTATTAGTAAACCTCGTCAAGAACTTAGTCCATATGCACCAAAAATTGATACATTTATGATTAATCCTGAAAAAATTAAGGATGTTATTGGTCGCGGTGGCGAAATGATTACCAAAATTATTTTAGAAGCTAGTAATGTTAAAACAGTTAACGATAAAGATGCAGTTAAAGTTGATTTAGAAGATGATGGACGAGTTATAATATATCATCAAGATGCTCAAATTATTTCTAAAACAAGAGAAATGATTGAACAAGTAGCTCGCGAAGTAGAAATTGATAAAATATATACAGGTAAAGTAGTTAAAGTTGAAGACTTCGGTTGCTTTGTAGAATTATGGCCAGGTTGCGAAGGCTTAGTTCATGTTTCACAGCTTGCGCACGAACATATTGATAAACCAAAAGATTTAGTTAGTGTTGGTGATGAAATAATTGTTAAAGCAACTGGTTATGATAATCGTGGTCGTTTAAATTTATCAAGAAAAGAAGCTTTACCAAAAAAAGAAAAAGATAAAGACAAAGATAAAAAGAAAAAGGACAAAAAGAAAGACTAAAAGAGCAATGAAAAATTGCTCTTTTAATGTGCTATATATAAATCATAATATTCATCGTAAGTTAAGTTAGAATCCATAACTTTTTTAGCTGTTTCAATTCCTAAATATCTTAAATGCCAAGATTCTTCTATATAACCAGTAACATCTGTTGTATTGTGAGGATAACGAATAATAAAGCCAAATTCGCTACAATGCTCTTTAATCCAAGCATAATTCTCATCACTAAGTCGAGCATCCTTAATAGCTGGATTACGTACATCAACTGTTAATCCTGTTTGATGTTCGCTAAATCCTGGACGAGCTGAATAAGTATCAGCTTTAGCTATCCCGTCTTCTTTAACATATTTATCATATAAAATTTTTTGAAAATTATAACCACGGTAAGCAGTAGTAGCTAAAAGAGTGAATCCAGCTTTTTTAGCCTCTGCAACTAATTTTTCAAAAGCATCTGCTGCTTCTTTAATCATTGTAGCATTAGTATTACTACTTTTAATTTTGGTTAAGTTAGCAGGAACATAATTACTAGGTAGATAATTGTATTTATTAACTAATACATTAATATCAGATGGATTAGAAATTTCCGTAGCATTTTCATAATAATTATAATCTAATTTTAAATTAACTCGAGTAATTACATCCTGTAATTTTAAATCTTTATTATCTTTTGCATATTTTTCATAACGCGAATACTTATCAACATCAAAATTACGATATTCTAAATAGTCTTCTAAATTCATTTTTTCATTTTTAAAAACATAATCTAATTCTTCCGCACTTAAATTTTTAAAGATTTGATTAACAGTTGTAGCTGCATAACCTTTTTTTAAGAAATCATTAACATATTTACTAAAATTTTCATTTTCAACATATTCAATTTGTTTATAATCGTGAGAATATTTTGAATCATAAAGATTATCAGCTTTTAAAACTTCAATTGTCTTATTAACCTTTTCTTTTTCAACAAACGTTGTTTTATCTTTTGTTTCTTTATGATAAAAAAAGCAAAAATAACCAATAACTACTAAGATAATTATAATAATTAAAGCAATAAAATATTTGCACCATTTTTTTAATTTCAAGACTACCACCTAGTTAATTATAGCATAAGAAAATAAAAAATTAGTATTTTTTCTTACTAATTTTTAAAATTTGTTTCATACCATTTTTTAGCATCATTTTGTAATCTTTTACCAAGAGTTTTAGAGTTATCTTTAACTCCATTTACTATGGAATTTTTAGTATCACCAATCATATTGTATGTATCTATACTCATATGATTTTTTATTATATCTAAAACTTTGTTATATGTTTCACTAGTAAAATTTTTAAAATCATTATATTTAGCTCCAATATCTTCTTTATATGTTGGGTCTATAGCACTAATTTCTTTGTCAACTGTATATAAATCATTTAATACAGCTTCTTTTTCTGCAGTTGATAATTCATTAAATGTAATTCCATTAATTTCTTTATTATAAAAGATAAAATCAATTGTATTTGTAAAATAATCCTTAGCTAAAGCTGATGCTTTTTCGACATTATTATTTTGAATTTCATTTTCAATAATAGTTTTATCATTAGTTAATGATTGTTCACTAGTAGCTTCAGTAACTAAGTTATTAATAGTATTATTAGAATCTGTTGAATTAGTTTTTTTATTGCAACCAGTTAAAGAAATAAAAATCATTAACAATAATATTTTTTTAATTTGATATTTTTTCATTATTAACCCCATTTCCGCCATGTATATTATCACTATTCTTTTTAATTTACAAGTAAAAAATTTTATTTTATAATCATATTATGGAAGAAGATATAATTAAAATAATTGATGATAATAATTTAATAAAGGTTAATGATAATATTTATTTAACTAAAAAACAAATTGCTACTTTAGATAAATATCAAATATTATATGATGTTAATAATTTAAAGGAACTATTATTTATAATTGATGATATTTTAGCAAGTAATTATATTTTAGAATTGGACCAATTAGCAATCGAATTAGCTGAAATGGATTATTATTATAATTCACATAAGTAAAAAAAATACTTGCCAAAGTACTATTAACTATGTTATGATATCTTTGTTCTTGGGGAATTAGCTCAGCTGGCTAGAGCACCACGCTTGCACCGTGGGGGTCAAGGGTTCGAATCCCTTATTCTCCACCAGATTGATACTAAACTCGGACTTTTAAATTATTTGATAAGTTCGAGTTTTAATATACTTCAATTTATGATAAAATAATTTTAGTGATTAAGGGGGTAAATATGAAAAAAGAGTTAATTAAAACAGAAATAAATGTTAATAACAATAAAATAGGTATTTTAAGAATCGG
>CANRCO010000083.1 GCA_947629125.1 uncultured Bacilli bacterium
ACAGAGAAGTAAAGAACTAAAACGCCGACGATAGTGTAAGCAAAAATAGGAAGCTGCCTATTTTTTTTTGCTTTTTTTTTTGCTTTATTTAAGTTATACTTAAATTGGTGATAATATGAATATACAAGATATAGATATTAATAATAAAACAGTAATTTTGCGTTGTGATTATAATGTTCCAATAAATAATGGTAAAATTATAGATGATTCAAAAATAGTTGCTAGTTTAGAGACTATTAAATATTTAATTGAAAAAAATTGTAAAATAATTATTTTAAGTCATTTTGGACGTGTTAAAACTGAAGAAGATTTAAAAAGTAATTCATTAGAACCTATAGCAATTCATTTAGAAAAACTTCTTAATCAAAAAGTAATCTTTTTTAAAGATTGTATGGATACCGAATTAAAAAATAAAATAGCAAAATTACCATATAAAAGTGTAATTTTACTAGAAAATACTAGATTTAGCGATATACCTGCTAAAAAGGAAAGTGCTTGTGATAATGCTTTAGCAGAATTTTGGGCAAGTTTAGCAGACATATTTGTTTTGGATGCTTTTGGTAGTTGTCATCGAAAACATTCATCGACTTATGCAATAGCCGATTATATTCCATCATGTTTTGGATTTTTAGTACAAAAAGAATTAAAATTATTAGATAATGTAATTCAAGATAATGAAAGACCATTTATTATTTTGATGGGTGGAGCAAAAGTAGATGATAAATTACAATTATTAAAAAATTTACTTAAAAGATGTGATAAAGTTATAATTTCTGGTGGTATGGCTAATAGTTTTTTTAAAGCGCAAAATATTAATATTGGTAAAAGTTTAGCTACTGATGATGTTAATATATTAAATGAATTAAGGGAAATTTTAAATTTATATAAAGATAAGATTGAATTACCTATAGATGTAACTGTTTTGAATAATGATAAAATTATCCAAAAAACTTTAGAAAAAATAGAAAAAGAAGATTGTATATATGATATAGGATTACAATCAATAGAAAAATTTAAAAAAATATTAACAAATAGCAAGAAAGTTTTTATGAATGGTACTATGGGCAAACATGAAGATGAACGTTTTCAAGCTGGTACGTATGAAATATTGAATTTCTTAGCAACACATCAACAAATAAAAACTTATATTGGAGGTGGTGATACTACTTCCGCAGTTAAAAAATTTAATTTAGAAGATAAGTTAAGTAATATTTCTACTGGTGGTGGAGCTACATTAGATTATATATCAAATGGTTCTTTAGTTGCTATTGACCATATAAGGAGTTTAAATAATGGAAAAAATAATAATTAGTAATTTTAAAATGCATAAAAATTTACAACAAATACAAGATTATATAAAATTAGTTGAAAAAGATTATGATTTATATAAGAATGTTATTTTTTGTCCTTCCCCAATTTATTTACCATTATTTGATTCTCAAAAATTTTTATTAGGTGCACAAGATGTAACAGCTTTTGAAAATCTTCAATTAACTGGTGAAATAGGAGCAAAACAATTATTTGATTTAGGTTGTAAATATACTTTGATTGCCCATCCAGAAAGAAGAATATTTCTTCAAGAGGAAAATGAAGTAATTTTTTATAAAATAAAAAATGCTTTGGCTAACAGTTTAATTCCTGTAGTTTGCATTGGAGAATTAAAAGAAAAACAAAATTCTTTTAAATATTTAAAAAAACAAATTAATTCTTTAATTAAAAAATTAAATAAATCTGAAATAAAAAAGATTATCTTTGCTTATGAACCTAATTATATGATTGACAGTAATAAACCAATTGATTATCAAAAGTTAACTAATATTGTAGATTTTATAAAAAAGATAATTTTTGATGATACTAATGAAAAAATAAATGTAATATATGGTGGTAATGTTAATCCAGAAAATATTGAAAATTTAGAAAAAATTAAAAATTTAGATGGTTATTTAATTGGAAGAAATTGTTTAAATTTAGAAACTTTAAAACAAATTTTAGAAAAAATATAGAGAAAATCGACAAATTATTCTCTTTTTTTACACAATTTTACATAACATTACAAAAGATTTCCTAGTAATTTGTCTTTTTTATGTATATAATGAGATTGCGTGCAGTAAATGAAAGAAAAGGAGATAAGAAAAAAATGAAACGCAAAATTAATATGTTGGTTATAGATGATAACGAAAAATCTGTAGCTAATATTGAGGAGTATTTCAGTAATCACGCAGTAATTAATGTTAGTAAAGTAGTAAATAATGGTAGAGAGGCACTTAATATAATATTAAATCATTATGAAGATTATGATTTGATATTAATGGATCTTTTATTACCTGATATTGATGGAATTGCAATTTTAGAAAAAATGTATAGTGAAGGTATTAAAAGAAACATTATAGTTTTAACTAGTTATAAAAGAGAATATACAGTTAAATTAACTAGTGAATATGGTGTTAATTATTATATGCTTAAACCATTTAGTTTAGAATCTTTAGAAAAGAGAATCTTAGAGGTATCTGAAAGTGAAAGTATTGCTACTCAATTTGAAGAACCAAAAATGCAAATTGTAATTAGTAAACTTTTACATAATCTTGGAATTCCATCACATATTAAAGGCTATCAATATATTCGTGATAGTATATATCTAATATATGAAAATCCTGAATTAATTGGTGGAATAACAAAAGAAATTTATCCAGAAATTGCTATGAAATATGATACCACAGCATCTAGAGTAGAAAGAGCAATTAGACATGCAATAGAAGTTAGTTGGAATCGTGGTGATTATCGTTTAATGGAAGATATCTTTGGTCATAGTGTTGATTATGATCGAGCAAAACCGACTAATTCTGAATTTATTGTAACAATTGCCGATAAAATAAGATTAGATCGCAATTTAGTAACTATTTAATATAATATATTATAATGACGTAATAGTCATTTTTTCATTATTTGAAATCTATTTAATTATATGTTAAAATGCTTTTTGTGAAGGTGATTTTTAATGAAAAAAGTATTAACTATTATTTTAGATGGATTTGGATATCGTGAAGCAGAACAGGGAAATGCAATTAAGTTAGCTAATTTAAATACTTTTCCAAAATTGTGGAATGAATATCCTCATTCTTTACTAAGTGCTTCTGAAGAAGCTGTCGGTTTAAAAGAAGGACAATTTGGAAATAGTGAAATTGGTCATACAACTATTGGGGCTGGACGTTTAATAAAACAAAAAGATGCAATGATTGATGAACTATTTAATGATATTAATACTAATTCAGAATATGAAGATTTAATTTCTTATTTAATAGAAAATGATAAATCAATACATTTAATGGGTTTATTTAGTGATGGCAATGTTCATAGTAATATTAATCATTTTTATAAGTTATATGATAGATTAGTTAAAAGTGGTGTTACTAAAATTAATTTTCATTTAGTAACAGATGGTCGTGATACTGATCCGCATGCTTCTATTAATTATATAAGTAATTTGCAGAATAAATTAGAGGAAACAAAAATTGGTAAAATAGTTTCAGTTTGTGGTCGATATTATGCTATGGATCGTGATAATAATTGGGAAAGAACCAAAAAATATTATGATTTAATAACTAATGGAGTAGGAATTCAATCTAATGATATAATTAAAACCATTGAAAATTTTTATGAAAATAATATTACCGATGAATTTTTACCAGCTATTATTATCAATAATAATCTAGTAGAGAATGGTGATGTAGTTTTTTGGCTAAATTATCGTGATGATCGTTCTAAACAAATTGTTAGTAGTTTAACTAATGAAAAATTTGATAATTTTAATCGTAAATCATTAACAGATTGCAAAATATATACTTTTTTTGAAATAGATAAAAATATTAAAACTAATACTTTTTTAGGTAAATATGTAGTTGAAAATCCTTTAGGAATTTATTTATCAACTTTAGGTCTTACCCAGGCAAGAATAGCTGAAACTGAAAAATATGCACATGTAACTTTTTTCTTTGATGGAGCAAATGAAGGAAAAATTGAAAAATGCGATAAATTTCTAATTCCATCTCCTAAAGTAGCTACTTATGATTTAGAACCGCAAATGAGTGCTGTTCCTGTTACAAAAAAAGTTATTAATTGTATGGAAAAAGATTATGATTTTATATTAGTAAATTATGCTAATCCAGATATGGTAGGACATACAGGTAATTTAGATGCTACAATAAAAGCAGTATTAGCCGTTGATGTTTGTCTAGCTAAATTAGTCGAAGTTGCTGAAGAAAACTTTTATAAAATAATTATTTTGGCTGATCATGGTAATGCTGATATTATGCTTGATGAAAATGGTAATAAAGTTACAACTCATACAATTAGTAAAGTTCCGTTTATAATTCTTGATAAAAATGTTGAATTAAAATCAACTGGAGATTTAACGATGGTAGCACCAACAATTTTAGCATACATGGATATTGCAAAACCAAAAGAAATGGAACAAACCCCTACTTTATTTAAATAAAAGTAAAATAAAACAATGTATAATTTGTATAAGTACATTGTTTTTATATGTTTATAATTTATAAAAAAAACTAACATTTCTGTTAGTATTTTACTTTTGGAGGGCCTAGTCGGATTTGAACCAACGAATCAGGGAGTTGCAGTCCCACGCCTTACCACTTGGCTATAGACCCATAAAAACATTTATATTGTATTATATTTTATGTTCATTGTCAATTATTGAATACAACTATTGTAGTAATTTTATGATAATGTCAGTATAGATAATTTTTTGAAAATGTCAGTAAGAAGAAATATAATATCTTTCCT
>CANRCO010000084.1 GCA_947629125.1 uncultured Bacilli bacterium
TCTTTATCAGCAATTAAGTATGCTAAAGTTAAACCAGTTCGTGATAATAACGGAATTACTACCGATTTCATAATTGATGGCGATTATCCAAAATATGGTAACGACGATGACCGCGTTGATAATATCGCTAAAGAAATCTTAGAAAAAATATCTAGTGAACTAAAAAAACATAAAACATATCGTAATGCTGAGGTAACAATGTCAGTTTTAACAATTACATCTAATGTAGTTTATGGTAGTAAAACAGGAGCAACTCCTGATGGACGAAAAGCCGGTGTTCCTTTTGCTCCAGGTGCTAATCCAATGCATGGTCGGGATGCTACGGGAGCTTTAGCTAGTTTGAATTCTGTTGCTAAATTAGATTACAAAAATTGCTGTAAAGATGGTATATCTAATACATTTTCAATTGTTCCATCTACTTTAGGAGCTGATTTAACCTCACAAATTGATAATTTAGTTGGTTTAATGGATGGTTACTTTATTCAAGGAGCTCATCACTTAAATGTTAATGTTTTAAATCGCGAAACTTTAATTGATGCGATGAATAATCCGGAAAAATATCCTTTACTTACAATTCGCGTATCCGGTTACTCTGTTAGATTCAATCGTCTAACTAGAAAGCAGCAAGAAGAAGTTATTGCCAGAACTTTTCATGAGAAGATGTAATGACTAAGGGTAGTATAGCAGCAATCGAAACTTTCGGCTTAGTTGATGGTCCGGGCATTCGTACTGTTGTCTTTTTAAACGGTTGCCAACTTCGTTGCAAATATTGCCATAATCCCGAAATGTGGAAAATGCAACAAAAAAACTACACTCCCCAAGAATTAGTTAATAAGTTAATTCGTTTTAAACCTTACTATAAAAGAAATAATGGAGGTGTAACTTTCTCCGGCGGCGAACCTTTAATGCAAATCGATTTCTTAATTGAGACTTGTAAACTTTTAAAAAAACATAATATTCATATAGCTTTAGATACAGCAGGTGTAGGAATTGGCAAATATAAAAAATTATTAGCTTATGTTGATTTAATTATTTTTGATGTTAAACATACTGATAGTTTAGAATATAAAAATTTAACTGGTCATACCGACAAAGAAAGTTTTAAATTTTTAAATATTGCTAACAAATTAAATAAACCGTTTTGGATAAGACAAGTTGTTGTTCCTAATTTAATGGATAATGATGCATATTTAATTAGTTTAAAAAATTATTTAACTAAAAATATCAAAAATATTGAAAAAATTGAATTTATTCCTTATCATAAATTAGGTAGCGAAAAATACGAAAAGTTAGGGATACCTAATCCTTATAAAGATATGGTAGAAATGGATAAAGTAAAAACAAAAGAGTTAGAAAATAAATTTTTAAAGATGTTTTATTAAACGACTATAGCTTATTAAGTTATAGTTTTTTCTTGTCGAAAAAAAGGAAATAACCTCTTTATCTATAAAATAACTAATGGAAGGAGGTGCTAATGAACAAAATTTTTATTGCTAGTGTATTAATTATATGTCTATTGTCAGTTGGAACATTGCTTTATATAAATCAAAATACAAATACTTATGAATCTATTAATGAAATTAATAAAAGTAATGACCCAATAATTGAAGATAATGAAAAAGAAATAATAACTCAAAATAAAGACAACCAAGTTGGTGTTTTAACTATAGATTCAAATATTAATGAAGAAGAGAGTATTACAACAACTAAAAAAGAACTTAATAAAAATGATGAAAAACAAAGTATAATTAACCAACCAGAACAAGTAGATGTAAATCAAAATAATATTAATATTGACCAAAATAATGAGATTGAAAATAATAACAATAATGTAAAAAATACTGTTGATAAAATTAAAGATAATTTAAATAATACTTTAGATATACAAGAAGTAAAAAATGATATAGTTGAGTTAAATTCCTTAGAAGTAAATGACCAAACAATCAAAGAAGAAATTAGTAGTTTAAGCCAAACTGGTAATAATATATTATTGGTAGATGATTTCATTAACAAAATTACTACATCTTTAATAGATAAAAGTGCAGAAAACATTTCCAATTTAAAAGAACAAATAAATGATACTAAAATTTTAGATATTATAAATAATATGACTAATAAAAAATTACAAGAAGAATTTCAAATTAAATTGCAAAATATAACTAACAGCTTAAATAATACATCTTCTCCAAAAGTAAACATTGTAAATAATAAAGTTTATGAAGAAGATGTAACTTTAAATATAGAGAATGCTAATAATTATAAAATTTATTTAAATAATGAACAAATTCAAAATAATTATTCAATAACAAATAATGGAAATTATGAATTATTAATTATTGATGAACAAAATAATGAAACTAAAATTAATTTTAGTATAGAAAAAAAAGAAATTGTTGAAGAAAAAATTGAACCAGTTGTATTAGTTAGATATCCGATGAATAACTGGTATATGACTCAAAATTTTACTGGTAAAGGTAAACATATGGGAATTGATTTAAGTAGTAGTAATAAAAGTGAACAAATATATCCTATCGCTGATGGCGTTGTAATTTATGTTGGTCATGATAGTTATGGTGCTAATGTAGTTAAAATAAAACATGAAATAAATGGTCAACAAATTTTTTCAACATATGCCCATATGAAAGAAGTTTATTTTTCACCTTGGCAAACTGTTACTAAAAACGATTTATTAGGTCTAATGGGTGCAACTGGACATGCAACTGGTCCTCATCTTCATTTAGAACTAACAACATGTGATTGGACTTACAATTGTACTTATGCTAAATATAAAAATAGTTTAATTAATCCTTGGGATATCTTACCTGCTAACTAAAAAAATCTTTCCACTTTTTAAGGAAAGATTTTTATTATTAAATATAAGTTGCTTCGTAAACAGTCATTTTAATATTTTCATAAGTTGTTTCGCTTTTTTTCCATCCAGCAAATTTATGACCATTTACTTCATTTGGTGCATATTGTGTCCATGAAAGAATATCTCCTCTTCGACCAATAAATACTTCATTTGCAAATTTATTAGAACCTGGTTGTTTAAAAATAGCATAATTACTTACAAATTTAGCAAACCAAATATAACCAGCATTATTTTGACCACCACAATGGTCACCAGTACAAGTAACTGTTATAGGATTATCTTTAGTATTTGGGTCGAATGCGCTATCAACTTGTTTTTGAGCAGATTTTAATTCTTGTGAATTAAATTGCGTATCCTCTGTAACAACTCCTCTATTTTTTAAACTTTCAGTAGATTCTCGAGCAGCTCTTTCTCTTGCTTCTTTTTCTTCAGCTTCCTTTTGTGCTTGTTCTTTAGCTAATCTTTCAGCTCTTTTAGCAGCAGTTTGCTCTTCAATTGCTTTTAAGGCATCTTCATATTCTTTTTGTTGACGTTCTTCACCTTTTTTAGCTTGTTCTAACATATATTTAAGTTGTTCATCAGTAAGAGATTTAGAAGATTCTTGTTTATTATTTGATTCAGTTGATTTTACTTCTTTCTCTACTTGTTTTTGAACTTCTTTAGCTTTTTCAACTTTAGCCTCAGCTTCTTTTTTTGTTTCTTCAGCTGTTTCTAATGCTTTAGTTGCTTCATTTACCTTTTTTTCAGCTTCTTGCTTAGCTTCTTCAGCTTTCTCTATTTTTTCTTCGGCTTCTTTAATCTTAGCTCGAGCTGCTTCTTTTGCTTCTTTAGTAGTAGCAGCTGCTAATTCTTTTTCAGCAATTTCTTTTGCTGCAATTGCTGTCTCAATTGTTTTAGTAGCATTTGCAACTTGATTTTCAGCTTCTTTTTTTAATCCTTGAGCTTCTACTACTTGCTTTTCAGCTTCTGCCACTTCTAAAGTAGCTTCTTGAACAAATTTTTCAACTTCAACTATAGCAGAATCTTTAAACTCTTCTTTTTGAGCATAAACTAACTCATCATTTGTTTTATCATTGTTAAATTTTGCAATACCCACACCAGTTATTAAAGTAGGAACTAATAATCCTAAAATAATATTAGTAAATTTTAAATTCATAATTAAACCTCCTTTGATGACTACCTTATACCATAAAAACTATTAAAAAGCAATATATTTTATGATTTTTAACTACCACATTTTGGAAAGTTTACATAGATTAAACTATTAACAAAAAAATTAGCAATTATTTTAAATTGCTAGTTTTTTTTAAAACTTTTTGTTTAATAATTAATTCATCGTTATTCCAACCAAGACAGCTATTACCTTGTATATTGCCATCTTTATCTAAGCCAACTTTTTCAATGCTAGGTACTCTACAACTAGGATTAGTGCAATTAAAACAACCTTTATTATCTATTTGTTGTTTAATTTCGAATTTTTCTAACGATGTTATAGTTTGATTAGCTATAATCTTCATTATAATCACTTCTTATATTAAATTAATCACTTGAATTGTTTTGAACAATAGCTATAATTTGTAATACTCGATAAATTAATTCTAATAGAGCAACAATCATATTATTAATGTATTCAATATTATATAGTTTAAATAATTTTTTTAACATTTTTAATTCTTCATCTGTTGCCATAT
>CANRCO010000085.1 GCA_947629125.1 uncultured Bacilli bacterium
CTTCACCTACTAAGTTTATTCGGAGGTATTCTATTTGTTTATTAAAATACCCCCCCCCGATTTACATTATGATTCATAGTATCTTACCTCTCTATCTTTTTTTATTATAGTAAATTTGTTAGCAATTTGCAACAAAAAAACTTTCCATTAAGAAAAGTTTATTTAGCTTTTATTTTTTTAATAATTTTTTTATCTTTATAATCATTATTTTCTATTGCTACTCTTTGAACAACAAATAACATCACAACAACATTAATTGTAAAACTACCACCATAACTTAAGAATGGTAAAGGAACACCAGTTAATGGTATTAATGCTAAAATTCCCATTAAATTAATCAATATATGTAAAAGTATATATAACAAAGTACCATAAGCTAAGATTGAACCTCTTAAACTAGTTGCTCGTTTTGCTATTTTAAATATTCTATATAACATTACAGCATATAACAAGATAACAACAATACCTGTAACTAATCCTAATTCTTCAACTATAATTGGAAAAATCATATCAGTATGACTTTCTGGTAAATATAAATATTTTTGGGTACTATTACCTAATCCTGAACCAAATATACTACCATTATTAATGGCAATAAAACCATTACAAACTTGGTAGCCACTATCTTGCTGATAACGTTCACAAGGATTTTGAAAATTAAATCTTTCTAACTGACGAGAATTTAATAAATCTTTTCCTAAAACTAACAGGGCGATTATTCCTAGTAATAAACCAAAAACTAATACTTTAAGTACTGTTTTCATATTATTTCTAACAATAGGAACTGCAAAAAATATTCCAACAGAAATACCTCCTATTATTAAGGCACTTCCTAAATCCGGTTGCATAAAAACTAATAAACAAATAATTATTGCTAAAGAAAGAGGAAAAAATACTAAATAAATATTAGGTTTTTTCTTCTTAGTTAAACGGTTAAAATAATCAGCCATATAAACAATTAAAATTGATTTTGCAAATTCACTGGGTTGTAAATTAAATAATTTTAAATCATACCAACTTTGAGCATGGTTAGTCATTTTACCATAAATAAATAAACCTGTTAAAGCTCCAATAATAGCAACTATCAACAAAAAACTAAAATATTTATACTTACTAGTAGGCATATTTAAAACGACTATTCCAATTATAAAACTCATTATTAAAAATATAGCTTGTTTCAAAAAAAAGTAATATTGGGGAACATGATATCTTAATACAGTAGATACACTTGATGCGCTAAAAATCATAATTAAACCAAACACACTGAAAATAATCATAAGAAATAAAAGGGTTTTATCCATTTTAGCTATCGTTTTCATATGTTCTCACCTTATTATTATCATATCATAAGTTTTATATTTTCTAAATAAATTTATTTAAATTAGGCATTTTTAATGTCAAAAAAACAACTAAACTAATACATTATATTAGATACATAAAGGAGGTTATTTAATATGTATTATTATGGAAATAATGGTTACTATGGCGGCGGCTATGGTGGCTACACTCCTTGTTGTGGTGGCAACAACTATGCAGGATATACTACTGGATATGGCTTAGGAGCTGCTATTTGGATCGTTCTATTTATCTTATTAGTAATAATTATCGGTGCTGGTTGGTTTGGCTATGGCAACAACAATAACTAGGAAGGTTTAACTTCCTTTTTTTTATTTAATTTTTTTATCTTGGCTTTTGATTTCAAAGCCGTAGTAAAACTTTCAATATCAAAGTCTTGCAATTCAATATTTAAAAATTTATCAATATTTTTTAAATATATTTGATTAGATATTATTTTACCTTTAGTATCAATTAAATATTCAATATTCATCTCTTCTGAATTTGATATATTAATTTTATCAGTTACCCATGCAGCTTTAATATTTTGCTCATTAAGATAATAGTTATGGAAATTATCAATATAATCATGATATGTTCCTAACATTTTACAACTAACAACATCATATAAAAAATTTTTTGTTTTAATTAATGTTGAGTGTTCGATAAAGGAAATCATTCCTGGTAAATTACTATTAACAAAAACAATTTTATCATTTTTTATTTTTAAATGAATTGCTTGATTAAAAATATCTAATTCTTCATCATAACAATTTAATATAATTATAAAATCATTATCAGTTACTTGTAATATTTCTCTTTCACTAGAATTTAATGCTAAATAACTAGCATATACATTATTTTTAAAACAATCTTCATAATTTTTATTAATAATTCCCGTTATAGGTAGTTTGTTTTTACTAATTGTTTTAATTACAGCATAGTTACCTTTAAATTTTATATTTTTTTCATTAATTAAACAATAATCATTATTTTGTAAATTTATTATTTGCATATTATAACCTTTCTTTCCAATAAAAAAGTAGTAATTTTTCTTTACTACTTCATTTAATAATATTTAAATTTACTGATAATAATACATCTTAAATACTAATTTTTATTAATTGCCACTTTTAGGCATTAAAGAGATAATTCTACCTGCAAAATCATTAAAGTTTTGAGTTTGAAGTATTATTTTACCTGGTCCAGTTAATTTAGTTAAAAATAAACCTTCACCACCAAATAAAATGTTTTTAACTCCTTTTACTCTTTCAATTTCATAATTAACAGTTTTTTCAAAAGCTACAACATTACCAGTATCAACTTTAATTACTTCACCTGGTTTTAATTCTCTAACTATTTGGTCACCGTCTACTTCTAAAAATACATTACCACTACCACTAATGTCTTGTAAGATGAAACCTTCACCACCAAATAATCCTGCTCCTAATTTTTTTCTAAAAGCAACTTTTAATTCTACTGTTGGTTCAGCACATAGAAAAGAACCTTTTTGCACAATTAATCCTGGTTAATCAGGTGTTAATTTTAAATCTAAAATGCCACCTGGAACAGTTGAACCAAAAGCAATTTTTTGATTATCTTCAGTTGCAGTATAAGTATTCATAAATAATGATTCACCAGAGAATACTCTACCTAAACCTTTCATTATTCCGCCTTTAGTACTTGTTTCTGAACTAATACCTGAAGTCATCCAAGTCATGGCTCCTGATTGAGTATATAAACTATCTCCTTTTTTTAAAGTAAATTCAACAGCTGGTACTGTTTGTCCAATTATTTTATAATCCATAATTCTTCCTTCCTTCTAAATATATTTTAACATTTTTTTAATGCGTAAACAAGAATTAATTAATTTTTATGCTATAATTAAATTACTTAAACTATTTAATATTAAGGAATTTGTATTATGAATAATATCAATAATTTTCAATTAACCAAAACAATCAAATTTGAAAAAGATAGTGAATTTTATTTAAATAAAAATAATTTTAATCAATTATTTGAACTTTTTTTAGATTATCTAGAAAATGAAAATATTGAATTATATAATGAAGATAATCTAAAATTTGAATTAGGTTTATTTTTAAAAATAATTTTGCCAAAAAACTATCATATTGATTTCGAAAGAAATATTTACAATTTTAATTTTGATGGAAAATATATAAAACACGAAATAGATATTACTATTTATCCAACTGATGCAATAGATGAATATGGTATTATAGATTCCAAAAAAGCATATGCTATTGAATTAAAATATCCTTCATATAAAATAAAAGATAAAAAAACTGGTGAAAAACAACCAGTGCTTGGTTATAATCATATTTTAAAAGAAGTAGAAAAAGATATTGAGTTTGTTAAAGAATTAGTCTCCAATAACAATAGAAATTCATTTAAAGAAGCTTGGAGTATTGTTGTAGCATCAAAAATTGTAGATTATATATATCAACAACCCAAAAAATTTTATAAAATTAAAAATAATAATAACATTTATAATAAATTTAGAGAGTTTAAAAATAATGGTGAATTTAAAGATGATTTTCCAAAATATAATATCCATAATATTAAATGGCAAGATTGGAAAATAAATAACAATGGCTATAATAATGGTAAATATTTTATAAAAAGTGGACATTAAATGTCAAATTAATTATTTTTTCAAATTATAAAAAGTATACCATAAAGCAAAATAAAACTCCATTGACTATCTCATTTAGGATGAAGAAGATTAATATAAAACTAAGAATTTGTTGCAGAAAAATAGGGCTCCATCAATTAAGACAGTGCCCATGCAAAAGTGTAAACACTTTTTCCTTGCATAATCATATTAACACATAAATAAAAATTGACTCAGGGCTTCATAAGTTTCCTGAGTACTAATTGATACAAAATATAACATATATTCATATATAAAGTCAATATTTTATTAAAAATCTCAATTTAATTTTAATTTATATAATATTTTTATGAGTCACTTAAGTTATCACAAAATCTTCTAACATAATTATTTATTAGTAATTCTATAATTACATAGAACGCCTTTACGGATTTATTTGTTCTCATGCTCACGTATAGCAGCCTGTGTCGCTGTCGAATATAAGAGGAAGTTAGCCTAATTTTTTGAGTACACATAAGTGTACTCTCATATCTAAATATA
>CANRCO010000086.1 GCA_947629125.1 uncultured Bacilli bacterium
CATCTTTTAGCGAAGCCGTAGCTCCCTTTCATCCTCAGATCTTATTCGGTATTATCATCAGTTTCCTAATGCTATCCCCATCTAAAAGGTAGATACCCACGTGTTACTCACCCGTTTGCCACTAGGAAGTGATCCATTTCCTCTTCCTTCGTCTTTCGTGCAAGCACTCCATCCTTAGTCAGATTCTTTGGGCTTCCTCGTTCGACTTGCATGTCTTAGGCATGCCGCCAGCGTTCATCCTGAGCCAGGATCAAACTCTCATTAAAAAAAGATATTCCCTATCTTTATCTTCGTTTAATCTCTCGCTTCTTTTCTCAAATTTTGACTTTTTTACTTAGTTTTCAAAGATCTCTCGCCTTGCCCTCTTCTTGGCAACGCACTAGTAATATATCAAATACTTTTCCTTTTGTCAACTGCTTTTTTCCCTTTTTTTACTTTTTTTTACATTTATCTTTCCTTTTTTCCCCTCCCTCCTTTTATTTTATTCTTTTCCCTTCCCTTTTATTCCTCCCCCCCCACAAAAAAAATACACTCTATGTGTATTTCTTCCTCTATTTTACTAGTTTTTTAAATTCCTCTATATATTTTTCAACTACTTCTTTTTTAAATATACCTTCATCTAGTTCTTTCTTTTGAATTAATACTTTTAACTCTTTTTCAACTATATCACATATTTCTTTAGGATAATTCATAATTTTTTTATGATAATTATATTCATTACGATCTAATACTTTACAAGTTCCATTTGGAAAAACTCTTAAATCTAAATCATAATCAATATACTTTATTGTATTATCATCTATTATAAATGGTGAAGCAATATTACAATAATAAAACAAACCATATTCTTTCATTTGAGCAATTATATTAAACCAATTATTTTTATAAAACACTAATATAGCAGGTTCCTTGGTATAATAACTATTTCCACCTCGTTCAGTAATTTTAGTTTTATAATTACCACAAACAATATAATCTTCTGTTTCGTCTAAAAAAACAGCTTGGTCACAAGTTCTTTGAAAAGAGCCATTATGTTTAAAACATTTTATATTTAAATTTGTACCTTTATCAATATTTTTCATATGGCAAACCTTTATACACTTAATATTTCTATGGCTTTTTCCAATTGATTATCAACATATGTTTTTGTTTCATCATAATATTTATTTTCAACTATATAATCAGGAGTGATTCCTATTTTATCAATACATTTATTATTAGGTGTCAACCACTTAGCAGAAGTATATTTAACTGCACTGCCATTGGAAAGAGATAATATTTGTTGAACCTTTCCTTTACCATAAGTTTTTTGACCGACTAAAGTAGCACCATAACTATCTTTTAAAGCGGCAGCCAAAATTTCAGCAGCAGAAGCAGTATTATTATTAACTAAAACAACTATAGGATATTTTTTAGATTCTTCTGTTTCATCTTTATATTTAGTAGTTTTAGTTTTACTTTCTAAAGAATAGATAATTTTATTTTTTTCTAAAAATAGATTAGCAACTTCTTTAGTTGAATTTAATATACCTCCAGAATTATTACGTAAATCTATTATTAAGCTTTCTATATTTTGACCTTCTAAATCATTTAAACTAGATATAACTTGGTCAACTAAATTAATAGAAAATGTACTAATTGATAAATACCCTATTTTTTTAGAATTATTTTCAATTACTGCATGTTCAACAACTTGTAATGCAATATTAGTTGGTTTTAAAGTTATACTAATTGTTTGTTCGTCACGCAATATATTTATAGTAACATCTTGGTTTTGTTTTGATTTTAAATATTCCTTTAATTTAGTACTATTTTCATTAGTTAAATCTAAATCATCTATTTTTATTATTTTATCATTTTCTTTAAAACCAGCAGCATCAGCAGGTGTATCTTTATATACTTTTTTGATGATATTGTCATTTGTTATTGAAATACCAATACCAATATATTCGCCACCTAAAATATCAGAAATTTCTGCATTTTGATTTTCATCTATATAACTTGTATAATTATCATCTAAATAAGTAAGCATACTACTAATAGCTGTGTTTAAAATTTCTTCTTTATCTACTTCTTGATAATAATTATTTACTATGGAATCATATACAGTTAAAAATTCTTGTAAGTTTTTATCTTCTGTAATGTGATTATATGATATTCCAGCATTTTTTTCATAATTATTATAAAGAATTATTCCGATAGTTACAAAAATTAATATATTTGAAATTAAAGTTAATACAATGGTTTCTTTTAAAGTAAATATCTTATTTTTATTGCCTTTTTTCTTCATATTATTTCCTCATAGCTATAATATCATAGAAATAGGATGAAATGCAAAAAAAAGAACTATTTGATGTCAAATAGTTGCTTAACTTTCTAATTCAGTTTTTATTTCATCAATACTCATAAATGATTTAACTATTTTATGATTTTGAATTTTTAATAAAGTATAGTCTCCTACTTTTAAACTATTTAAGTCAGTAGTTATGTTTTGATTATCTTTATCATAATAACTATTATTTAATGAGTTATCTAAATCAACAGAATAGATTTTAATACTATCTTCTTTAGCACTATATTTAGAAATAATAGCACTTAAAAGACTTGCATCGTTAGCAGTCGAATTATAAATAACCGCATAATATTCATCATAAGGACGATTAAATACATTACCAATAATTGCTTTATCATAGTTTACTTCAACTGTAGTAGTTTCAGTGTTCTTTTCGTCATCTTTTTTATCGATAAATAATCGACTAATTAAATATATACCACCTATAAAGATAATTAAAACAATTATAATTTTGACAAAATTCATAATTTCAATTTGTTCATCAGAATGATATACTTCTTTTTTTATTTTCTTTGTTGTCTTTTTCATCAATATCACCGATATTTATTATAGTATAAAAAAAATCTGAAAGCAACTATTTGCTTTCAGAAACAGATATTGTATTTCCTAATGAATTAGCTATTGTTAATAATTCATTGCTATTTAAATCTTTACTAGTAATGTAATAATCTACATTGTTACTTGTCCAATATATTGAATTATCACTTAAAGCAGCTACTGTATCGCTTAACATAAGAGGGTCACCATAAACTGGTATTATTTCATGTTCATCATAAAATACAGATTGTTCTTCTACTAAAACAAAATTCTTATCACCACTAAAGGTTAAAATCATTCGTTGACCATTATCGGTATTTATAGTTTCAGTATTAGTTAATTTAGTTTCAGCTGGGACATATAAAGGGTAAATGGCACTTTCTAAACTACTAGTTTTTTGACAACTGGTTTCAGTACATTCACTTTCTTCATTATTTTCTTTTTCTTGATTAGGATTTGATGTAATTAATTCGTTTAAGGCAAAATCTTTTTCTTTAGCATTATATTTATAATCTATTTTATCAACATTTAATTTAATTTTAACGTTTCCAGAATCATCACAGACTTCTACACCTTCTAGTTTAGCACTCTTATTGACAATTATTTTTTGACTAGTTAATTCATTATTATTAGGATAGTTAACTTTAGTTTTAATTATAAATTTACCATCTTCTTCGGTAACACTTGTTTCTTTATCATTTTTAATATCTTTACTTAAAGCTTCTAATATATATGTTTGACTACTGTTATTTGGCCATTCACTTTGAAATTTAAAACTTTTATTTAGTGATGGAGTAATTACATAGACACCCTCGTTATTTCTTAAAATAATTTGTTCATGATTATTAACTTGATTTACTAATCTAACTTTATAATTATTATCTTTTAAATAAACTGTTTCGATATCATAATTAAAAGTATCTTCGTCTCCAATAATTTGCATTGTTCCACTCATATAGTATGATTTTGAATCAGCTATTTTATTTTGGAATTTTTCAATAACATTTGTTGATTTAGTAGATTTACAACCACAAATTACCAATAATATCATGCTAATCAATAATATTTTTTTCATTTATTAACCTCTTTCCTTTTCTAGTTAATTATATTTGAAAATTTTTTTAATATTACTACATAATATTATTATATTTGGGTATTATAAGAATAAAAGGAAGAGTGATTTAATGGAATTATTTCAAAAAATTGCATTGATATTCACAATAGTTGGAGCATTAAATTGGGGCTTTATTGGATTTTTTGATTTTAATTTAGTAACAGCTTTATTTGGTGAATCAAGCGCTATTGTCCGTATAATTTATGCAATAGTTGGAATTTGTGGAGTAGTCAATTTGATTATTTTATTTAGTCACATTGATTGGGACATGGATTCTAACCGAAAATAAAAAGATAGTTTTTTTGAACTGAACCCCAAAAGTTGGACAGTTTAATTATTCAAGGATTGTGACCTAAATTGAACGGGTGACAGTCCTTTT
>CANRCO010000087.1 GCA_947629125.1 uncultured Bacilli bacterium
GCATATTTTCGTGTTTTTAGTCGTGGTATAATATTAATATAAATTTAGTGTTGACAAAACTTAGATAGTCAATTTATGCGAAAGATTGTAAAATTAACAAAAATCTATTCCATAAACACTTAAAACGTGGTATATTATTACTAACAACGGAAGATTATATGTACTCTTTCGTTATTGGAAAAGAGTTGTAGATAACTACGACACTCGCTCCATATTTGAAATTTATCAGTCTTAAGTAAGGCTGATTTTTTTATTTCCACGTTATTTTGCTTGGAAGTACTAAGAAATACTTATCTTACTAAGCTCTTTTAAATACATATTTTCGATTATATCATCAAAGAGATTATACCATTTTATTTGTATACAAAATCTATCTTTCTCATATTTAGAATTATAGTTTAAACATCTATTTTTAGGTTGAACTGTAAGTACGCTAAAATGAATAGTTGATGAATATTTATTCTTTTTACTTAAAATAATATTAATGATATCTTCTCTTGTTATGAAAACAAAATCATCGACTTCGCCATAAATTAAAGCTGAAATCGAAAAAGAAGAATTGTTACCTTGAAGGACAAATCTATCAATAACTTTTATTAATAATTTTTCATTATTTATTTCATTATTTATATTATCTATTTTATCTTGATTTTTAACTTTGTATTCTTCAGTAGATATTCTTTTTAGACCTTTGCCGTTGGTAGTTCCATCTGCATAATGAAATTTTAAATATTCTATTATATTATCCCGTGATATATTATTTCTTATTAAGAAACTAATAAATTCTGAAATTGGCTCAACATGAATAGAATTTCTAATTCCTTTTTTAATACTAATACCTCTAATTTTATTATTAATTTTAACTAAAATATCAGATTTTTGTTTGTAATGATTGAGCCAACATTTAATTATTGATTTTTCATTTTCATTTGGAAAAATAGTTTCTATTAAATCTCTATGTAAGGGTTTTAAGTCTTTAATAGCTTTATTATTTAATTCCAAAACGAAAGCAAATTCATTATCATATCCGTTTATTTTACTCATTTTATCGCCTCTCATTATTATATTGTCAATAATAACTTAATTTTCCTTTTAAAATTAAAGAGATTTGTTATTTTAAAATAAATGTAGTATTTTTTACTTTTAACTAAAATTATGTTATAATAATCGACTAAATGAAGGAGAAATATTATGGCAAAATTAATAGATATTAAAGGTTTTTGGAATATGGATTATGGATTTGATTTTAACGATAAAAATATATGGGAAGGACAAATTTTATTACAAGATGACGGATGGTTTGAGGGGGTAGTTGTTGATAAACCTAGTTCTTATAAAGAAGATAGATTTGTATTCGGTGTTTATTATCCCAGAAAAGTAATAGATTTATATAAGTTTACTCCTATTAATATGAGTGCTCCATTTATTTTTCATGGAGAAAAACAAGTTAATGGTTATGATGGACAATTTAATGTAATAGGATTATTTAGTACAATGCCTTGTGGTAATTCACGAATTGTAACAAAAGAAGTTGATTTGATTAGACCACAAAGAATAGAAAAAGAAATTCAGAAGTTAGAAACAAAAATTCAAAGATATAAAAATACTATAATGGATGAAACAGGTAAAGAATTTTATGAAAACACCATTGCTATGAGAAAAACTATGGTTGAATCAGTGCTTAGAAATTATGAAGGAAGGGGATTCACTCAAAAAGAAATTGATGTACTTAGTGGGGAATTCATACCAGTTAATGATAGAGTTATGCAATCTACTGAAGATGAAGTAAAAAGACTTGTAAAAAAAATGCCAGACACTATATTTGATGATGACGATGATTTACCATTTTAATATATTTCATCTCTAAATAGAGATGATTTTTTATTGAAAAAAATTTTATGATAATGCTTTTGATATATTAGTTAAAAATCCTAAGTAGTTAATAATTTTAATTGTAAATTATTAACTGAAAATAATCAATCACTTAATCAATAAATTTTATTAATTGTTTATACCATGATGAACAGTTGGACTATCCATTGTTAATGGTTTAAAACTATAACCACGAGCTAATGCATTTTGAATAATTTCTTCAACTGCGTTAACACTAAAATCTTTTATATCATGTTGTAAAACAACATATGTACTACCATTACCTAAACTTTTAGTTACATTTTTAACTATTTGTGCAGTGCTTCTAGTTTCTCCAGCATCACCACTAGAAATGTTCCAATCCCAATATCTAAATCCTCTTGCTTCAACTTCTTTTGATAAAACACTCATTATTTTAGCACCGCCATCATATTTTCGACTAACAGTATTTGAACTACCTCCAGGGAATCTTATAATAGTTGATGTATAACCTGTTATTTGTTGAACTTTTTGTTGAATAGCATATAAATCATTGAAATAAGTATCAATATTAGTATAGATATTATAATTATGCGTATAAGTATGTAATCCAATGGTATGACCTTCATTGTAAGCTCTTAAAATTAAATCATCATGACCATGAGTAATCGCTTGATTGGTAACAAAGAATGTAGCTTTAACATCATATTTTTTTAAGACATCTAGTAATTTAGCAGTATGAGCACTTGGGCCGTCATCGAATGTTAGATAAATAGTTCTACCAGTAGGAGTTACACCAGTAGTCATTTTTTCATATACAATAACTTTTCTTATTACACTCTTAGTATTACCAGCACTATCACTAACAGTATAAGTTATTTTGTATTCACCTTTTTTAGTAGTGTCTACCGTTTTCGATGTTTTAATATTACCAGTCAAATCACCATCACAATTATCACTAGCAGTTACTCCTGGTTCGGTATAAGTACCGTTTAAATTAACATAAATTGCTGACTTACCTTTTAAAGTAATGTTTGGTTTTTCATTATCAGCAAAAGTTATGTCTTTTGTTAATTCTGTTTTATTACCAGATGAGTCTTCAACGCTAAAAACAACTTTATTATTAACAATTTTTTGCGTAACTTTACCGGTTAAATCGCCATCATAATTATCAGTAGCACTAACTGTAAAGTTAGCTTCCGTTTTATTAGGACATACATTAAAGTTTTGTTCTTCTGCGATAGTTATAACTGGTTGTTCATAATCTTTAACAGAAATAATTTGTTCTTTTTTTAATGTTTTATTTTTATATTTATAAGTATAAGTTATTTTATAATCACCGATTTTAGATGTATCAACTTTGCCTTTTTCAGAAATTGTAACTTTATTACATTTATATTTATTGCCAAAACAAATATTACCTTCCTGTGGTTTAAATTCCGTATTAAAAGGTATTTCAACCTTTTCTTTAAAATTTTTTACTTGAAAATCTTTAAAGAAAAAAACATAAGATAATACTCCAATAATAGTTATTACAATTAATGAAACAAATAAAATTACAACCCAATACTTCTTTTTTATTTTAATACACCTTCACTAATTATGATTATACTATAACTAATTACTTCTGCCAATTAAAAAATAATTATAGAGTAAAATTTCTAATTGACTAAAAAGATACATATATTTATAATAAAGGCAAAGGAGGAAGTATTGTGGTAGAATCTTTTAGAGAAATTGCTGAAAGTACAGTAGGTTATAGTTTGAACAATGTATCAGACATAGTTATAGTTTCAATGGGAATTGTTTTAATTTTATTAGCAGTGGTATCAGTTTTTGCTTTAATAGTACAAATTATTTTAGCAATTAAATATCATAAGTATAATAAAAAACAAAACAGTCTTGATATGACCGGAGAAGCTATCGCTAGAAAAATATTGGATGATAATGATTTACAAAAAATAAAAGTTAAATCTAGTGGTGCAATATTTTTTGGAAATAGCTATAGTCATTTCTTTAAAAAAGTTAGATTAAGAAAATTAACTTGGAAAAAAAGTTCTGTTTCTTCTTTAGCTATGGCTTCACAAAAATCTTGTTTAGCTATTTTAGATAAAGAAAATGACCCTGATATGAAAACTAGAATTAAATTAACACCAATTATTTATTTTGGCCCTTTAGCTTTTATTCCACTAGTTATTATTGGTGTCTTAATTGATATTTTAGTTATTAAAAGTGAATCTTTTCCATTTACTATTGGTTTAACTGCTTTTGGTTTAGTTTTATATTTGATTTCATTTATAATGTCTATCAAGGTATTAAAAACCGAAATCAAAGCTCAAAATAAAGCCTATGAAATTTTAAAGCAAAATGATATGGCAACAGATGAAGAATTAAAAATGTTAAAAAAATTATTTAAACTATATAATATTGAATACATTAATAATATG
>CANRCO010000088.1 GCA_947629125.1 uncultured Bacilli bacterium
TTATTATTTAATGCTAAAAATATTGCTACATTTGATATAAATCCTTTAACTAAACATTTTTTTGAACTAAAAAAAGCTGCTCTTTTAGCAAACTTATCGCTAAATGAATTTTTAATTTTTTTTGATATATTTTATCCAGATGATGGTTATCCTAATTTAAAAATTGATTATAAAGAAAAACTATTTAATAAATTTAAGGATTATTTAAAAATAGAATCTTTAAATTTTTGGCAATATTTAATTAATAAATTTAATATTTACCAAGTTCTTTCAATAATGAAAATGTTTTATTACCCAGTATCCTTGGCAACGTATCAAAAAAATATTAATTATTTAAATAGCGTTAAGAACTTTGAAAAATTAAAAGATATAATAACTAATCAAGATATCAATTTTAAAAATTGTGATATTTTAAATTTTAAAGGCGACAAGAAAAATTGTTATGATTTAATCTACTTATCTAATATTATTGATTATATTTCGCTTAATAATTATAAAAATGTAATTGTTAATTTAGATAACTATTTAAAACAAAATGGTCAAGTAGTGTCTTACTTATTTGAAGACAGAAGATTTGATAAAGAACAAGAACTATTAAAGTTAATTAACAATAATTATAAGATTAAATCATTGACTAAAGTACCTCATAAAAAACAAGATAAAATTTTAGTATATACTAAACCTACGCATACATAATATCAATATCAACTGCCCCATTAATACCTGCTACTTTTCCTTTATCAGTCCGTTGCCACATTTTATAATGTCCTGTATAAGTTGTATTAGTTATATAATGAGCTAACCAAATATCATAATTAGTTGGTAACCAAATTTGTTCTAAATAATTTTTACTACTATAAATCATTCCTTGATATCCTTTTTTTTCGACGGTTTTAACAAATTCTTCTGCCAAGTTTGTTAAACCAAAAAAACTTAAATGATATTCATTAAAATTACTCCATTCTTCCCAATCAAAGGCAATTGGTAAAGTAACTTTATAATTTTTAATTTGTTTTAAAACCCAAGAGGCTTCTTTTTTGGCTTGTTTAACACTATTAGCATGGGAATAAAAATAAATTCCTACATCAATTCCCACTTGGTTAGCTGCTATAATGTTTTGTTTAAATTTTTCATCAACAAAAAATTTGTTTTCTTTAGTAGTACCACCTAAACGAAGCATTACAAATTCAACTCCAGCATTTTTTAAAGCATTAAAATCAACATCTTGTTGCCATTTAGAAATATCTAAACCAATTTTAGTCTGAGGACTTTTATAAGTATTAAAGACTTCGGTAAAATCTAAATAATTAACTTCACTAGGAACAATACTATCATTATTATTAGTTGGTTCATAAACTTTTAAAGTAAAGTTTTTTACCGTTTCATTACCACTAGCATCAGTAGCTTTAAAAACTAAAGGGTAATTACCAACAGTAGCTAAATCATAACTTCCTTCAATTATACAATTAGGTTGATTATCAGCATTATCACCACATAAGATTTTTTTAGTTAAATCAATATCACTATTTTTTTCTACACTATAACTATTATTTAACCAAACAACTGGTGGGGCTGTATCAATAACTTCTAATTCATATTCATACGTTAATTTAATTTTATCATCATTAACCCATTTAAAATTAATTTGTTGTTTACCTAATTTAGTTGTATCAATTTGATAATCATTAGTTATATGCCCATTTATTTTGGTTACAAAATCACTAACTTTTACTTTAGTATTAAACTCTACTTGCCGATTATCTTTTAAAGTTATTTCAACCTTAGCAGTTTTAATTCGAATATATTGATAAAGTTTATAACCACCAAAAAGAATTAAAACCAAAAAGATAGTTATAAATGCAAGCAAAATAATTTTCTTTTTCATTCTTGCCTCCTAGAAATGGATTGGGTCAAATAAAATACTTAAACTTATTTTTTTATTTAAAGCATACATATTATCAATTTCTTTTAAAACTTTATTTATTTGATTATCAAAACGATATTTAATTAATATTTGAAAATTATAAATATTATTTATTTTAAATATATTGGCTGTTGTTGGTCCTAAAACAATGGTTTCTTTACTTAAATTATTTTTTAATATCTTAGTTATTTGGTTAGCTTCTTTACTAGCTATATCATATTCTTTACTACTTACTTTAAGACTAATTAAAAAGTAGTAAGGTGGATATTTTAATGTTTTACGAATAGCCATCTCATATTTATAAAAATTTAAGTACTCATTATTTTTAACAAAATCAATAATTTTATTATCGGGATTAAATGTTTGAATAATTACTTCGCCCTTCTTTTCACTTCTTCCAGCGCGCCCAGCTACTTGGGTTAATAATTCAAAGGTTCGTTCATTACTGCGAAAATCAGGAATATTTAAAGAACTATCAGCATTAATTACTCCTACTAAAGTAACTAAAGGAAAATCTAAGCCCTTACTAATCATTTGAGTTCCTACTAAAATATCATATTTAAATGCTGCAAAATCATCAATTATTTTTTGATAACTATCTTTTTTAGTGGTTGTATCTGTATCCATTCGCACTATCCGAGCAGTAGGAAATTCTTGTTGCAAAAGAGTTACTAATTTTTCTGTTCCGGTTCCTAAAAAAGTTAAGCTTTCTTCCTTACATTCCGGACATTTTTCTGATTTAAAAGTAGTATAACCACAATAATGACAACGTAAATGATTACTTGATTTATGATAAGTTAAAGTTATATCACAATTCGGACATTTATAAGTAAAACCACAATTACTACAAGTTATAACAGTTGAATAGCCTCTCCTATTTAATAATAAAATAGTTTGTTCTTTATTTACTAAACATTTCGCTATAGCTTCTAATAAACTACTACTTAGTACTAAATTATTTTTTTCAATTTCTTTAGTTAAATCAATAATATTACATTTTGGTAATTCAACATCTTGAGCACGATTATTTAAAGTAACTAGTTTGTAAACATTCTTTTGAGCACGAGCCATACTTTCTAAACTTGGCGTTGCTGAACCAAGAATTAAAGGTATATTATGAAATTTAGCTCGCCATTTAGCTACTTCAATAGCATTATAACGAGGAATATTTTCTTGATGATAAGTACTAGAATGTTCCTCATCAATAATAACAATTCCTAAATTTTTTAAAGGACTAAAAATAGCACTTCGAGTACCAACCACAATTTTAGCTTCTTCTCGAACAACTTTTAAATATTCATCATGTTTTTCGCCAATTGATAATCCACTATGAAATATAGCAACTATATTATTAAATCTTTTATAAAAGCGATTAATAATTTGGGTAGTCAAACTTATTTCGGGAATTAAAACTAAAGCTGTCTTATTTTGTTTTAAAACTTCATCAATTAGATTAAAATATACCTCAGTTTTACCACTACCAGTTACTCCATATAATAAATAAGTATTCAAAGTATTTAAATTAGCTTTTATATTATTAAAAACATCTTGTTGCTCACTAGTTAATTTATTTTTAATAAGGGTGGTATTATCTTTATTAAGCCGATATACTTCTTCTTTATTTTCCTTTACAATCTTATTATTAATCAAAATTTTTAAAGCACTACAATTTAACGTACTTTTTAAAACATTTTGATTATTTTGTAAATATTTAATTATTTCTAATTGTTTTATACTACGGGGATTATTTTTTATATAATCATTAACTAAATTTTTATCAGTATTAAGTTCAATATATGTATTATATTTATGGTAATTATTTGTTGTTTTTTTTAATTTTAAAGCTGCTGGTAACATTGCTTGATAAGCACTAATTAATGGACATAAAGTACTTTCTTCAATAAATTTTCCTAATTGAATTAATTCGTCATTTAAAATAATTTCTGGATTGATAATAGCGATTATTTCTTTTATTTCATAATCAACTGAAGGAATATTAGCGACAATATTTAAAACAAAACCTTTAATTGTTTGTTTTCCAAAAGGAACTTTAACTTGCATTCCTATTTTTAAGCTATTAACTAAATCATCAGGTATTTTATACAAAAAATATTTATCTAAAGTTTTGAGAGGATATTCAATAATTACATTAGCATACATAAATAAATCCTCCTTTACTTTTAATTTTACATAACTTTATTTTAACTGTCAATTCATATGACTTTAATCCAAATAATCTTTAATTACTTGATATTTTTCGACTAAA
>CANRCO010000089.1 GCA_947629125.1 uncultured Bacilli bacterium
ATTCATCATTTAAAAATTCTTTCAAAGGTCCAAAGTCTATTTGTGAAAATATTGCATCATTCACTATAAACACCTTCCCTTTTTATTCTTTAAAATTTATTTTATTCGTTGCTATCAATAGAAGCAGATTTTGCTAAAATAAATTCTTTAATATCATTACTAGCTATACTAGTAGCTCCAGGATTTTCAGTATATGATTTATTTCTTGGAACTGGAGTTATTTCTATAGAATAACCACTAATATAATCAGCTTTTCTTAATAATTGAAAATATTCATCACTAACTGCAAATAATAGTACTGCTGGAACACCAGCTTGAGTTTGTGCAAATACATCTCGACCACTACTATCACGAACAGCTAAAACTTTTATACTTTCAATAAATTTACCAAATTGAACTCGACCAGTATCATCAGTAGATTTAAAATATAAATCGATATAATCACCAGGATAAATTGAATTACCATAAGTTGATTGATTATTTACTGATAAACTATAAATTGTTTGACCATCTTCAATATCCTCTAAAACAGAATTTGGCAATGATCCTTTAGCAACAACTTGATTTTTGTGGAAAAAACCTCCTTCAGGAATAGAAGTTCCACTCGTTACATACATATCCATTAATTGTTGTTTACTGGTAATGATATTATGTTTGCTAGCTAATGATGATGGAATATCAACTGTTCCAATCATATCATCAGTAATCTCAGTCATTGCCCCAATTTCTTGTTTTGCATATGGTACTGGTATTTGTTTAATGGCTTGTCCAACTCGGATACTATAGCCAACATATAAAACTATTACTGCTGCTATTACACCTAAGAAAGTTACTGTGTTTTTATTCGACAGTAACCTTTTTAACGTAACCATTAAATTACCCATATATTATGCCTCCCCATTTATTTCTAAAATTGCATCTACACGGTTAGTAATGTCAAAGTCTTGTGAATCACCAGTAACATTAAAGGCACTAGAATTACTACTAACTTTAACACTTACTTTAGGAGGAGCTTCATATAAATCATAAAATTCAACTGTATATTCTTTGCTTAAACCAACTGAGTCAGCAAAACGTCTTAAGAAATTTTCAACAAATTTTTCTTTATTAATTTTTAATTCGCCATATTCACGATAATAACCGTAATCAACTGCATCAACCATTGCCGCCTCTGTTACTTCTTTTACTAGATAGTAATCTTGAGTATTAGACGTTGTAACACTTTGAGTTAACATCAAAATTGTTACAATCATTATTCCAAGTACTACTAATAAATATGCCCAGTATGAACTTTTCATATTATACTTCCCTTTCTATTATTTCCAAGCAGGACCTACACGGTCAGCTAAATTTGTTTTCCATTCAGTATAGGTTTTACTATTAGCTTTATCAAATCTATATTTAAATACTTCATTGTTATCTCCAACAGCACCACCACCAACTTGTTCAGCTAACCAATCTAAATATCTACTTGTACAGAAAATATGTTCTGTATCATTATTAATTGGTTCACAAATTAAAGTTGTATCTTTATCAACATCAAAATCGTCACGTTCTTTATATGTAGCTACCCAACTTTCATCTTTATTACCTTCACGTATAGCATTTAAAGCTTCGGTAGATAATACAAATTTATATTCTAGATTTTCAGTTTTATTAGCAGCATTTTGTTGAATTTCATCAATAGTTTGCTTAACTTTATCGGAAGCATTATCCCAATTGCTATTTTCATCAGATTCATTAGCATTTATATTATTTAATGATATTGAACGCATACTATAGTTAACTTGTTTTCCACCATTTGAAACAATACAATTGCCTCCAATACATTCTACTGGACAATCTTCGCCATTACATTGTTCTTCATCTTTACCAAATACACATGTATAATCGTCAACTTGTTTACAACCAGTTGCTCCATTTGGACAGAAACAGTAAACATCACACTCTGGACAACATTTACCATTTACTGTGTCCTCTTCACAACATGTTACATTATCTTCATCAGTATATTCTGTACATCCAGTACAAGTTGTAGAGCCATCTGGTTCTTGTTTTATTTCATAATCGCAACAAACATTATCTCGCTTATCAACTACTAAATCACAACCACAATATTTATTACCATTTTCATCTTTATGAATCTCATCTTCACAACAAACATTGCCTTCTGAATCTTTATCTTTTATACATCCACAATAATAATTACCATCAGAATCTTGTTGAGCATCTGTTATACAACATTCTTCATCAGTAGCTGCATCACGAACATATTCTGGACATCCATTAACTATATATGTACATACATAGTCAGCTTCTTGTTCAAAACGTCCAAATACACTCTTGTTTTCATTTTTAGAATTAATTAAACGTCCAACGCTACCTTCATCATCATTATAATAACGTCCTAATTTATCAATTGTAATCCAATATTTATGAAGACCATCTTCTTCACTTAAAGAAACTGGTATACCATTTTCTATATTGTAGTTATTATTATACCAACCTTTTTCATCTTCAACTTTATTATATAACTCACCAGTTGGATATTTTGTTGAATATAAAGTTTTACTTATGTATTCAGCATCTACAGAACTAGTTACTTTAAAGTATTTAGTAGTTGGTACTCTAACTGATTCAGTAGAGCAACTATTTTCAGAACATTTTAAAATGTTTCTAGTTGTTGTATTTATTTTTGTGCCAGTTGTTGTTGAACATGAATCAAATTCATTACCATTTAAATTACCATCACAAGACCAAACTTCTATTTCACCATCTATATCTTCATCAAAGTTTTGATTACGTTTAATAATTTCTCCCTTGTAATTAGTTTGATAATCATATTCAACTACTGGATTATACCATTTTTCTATTTCAGATTCTTTAACATTTGTTTGTTTACCACGAGAATTAACTTTACTAGTATCTACTCCACTATCCCATCCATCATTAGAAGTATATATACTACATGATTTTATATCTTCCTTCATGTCTTCTAATTTAGAATTAGCAGTAGTAAATTCACTCTTAAGTTGATTAACATATTTTTCTAAAGATTCCTCATTTGAGAATTCATATCTTTCATAATCATCAGAAGTAGATGCACAACCTGGTCCAGCTTGTTGTCTTCCAACATAGGCTGTTAAAGAACTATTAGTTGAACTTGTACCATTAGAATTTAATATACTATAAGATACATTAAATGATTTTCCACCACAAATATTTGTACTAGATTTATCATATTGATCTTCTATAGCTTTATATCTTCTATATTTATTATAAGCATTTATAACAGCTTGTTGTTGAGTTTGAACATCACTATTAAATTCATCAACATATATTTTTTCATAACATGTTTTTTCACCATGAATATTAAGTTTTAATTTAAAGTATTCACCAGCATTAACATTCTTAGTTGTAGGATATTTTAAAACATAATCTTCTTTACAATATACACTACAATATTTATTATCAGTAATTCCTGCTGCATCATCTCTATTACTTAATTTATAAGTATTTTTAGCTTCGTCAACTATAGTAGATTTTTCATACTCATCATCGCCATTAGCTTGTTCAGGATCGAAGAAACATCCATATACATTACGAGGTCCAGTAATTCTACTAGTTAATGTACCATTAATTTTTGAATTTTTATCTCCTGGTTCATAACATGCATTAAACATTCTTATTTTTGTACTACAAGCACATAATTTTTCGTACTCAGTTTTAGTTACCGTATCACCATCTGGACCATAGTATTTACCATTTTTTACACCACATTGATTAGATGGACAATCTTTTTCGTATTCACTTTTAGAAACTTCTTTACCATCTTTATTATAGTATTTATTATTTACAATTTGACAGCTATAACCAGAAGGACAATCAGTTTCATATTCACTTTTAGAAACTTCTTTACCAGTCTTATTATAATATTTATTATTTACTATTTGGCAACTATAACCTGAAGTAGTTAATTTCGGTAAAGTAATATTTATTCCTCCGGCATTTGCTTTAACTTTCGAATCACCATTTAAGAATGCAATATATCTTTGAAGTGAAGAAGTATCAGTTCGTGTATCCTCACCGCCTTGAGTTAGAACTATTATATCACCTTTGGTTTTATTGAAATTACTAGATCCTGAACTAAATGTAGCTGTACCACCAGAATAACTAGAAGTATTACC
>CANRCO010000090.1 GCA_947629125.1 uncultured Bacilli bacterium
TGAGCAATAATTGAAAAATTCCGGATATTTTCTTGTTTCATTTATTAACACCAAGAATATTATAACTTATTTTTAATAAAAAACAACTAATAAATTAATCTAAATCAAAGTATTATTATGACAATTATTTATATATAAATCACACTTTTGTTATGTTTTTTTGCTATTTTTATCACATTTTTGTAAAAAAATAAGCAAGTAATTAATTTATTACTTACTTATAATTTAACAATATGATTTTTCTTATTTAATTTTTTATATGTTATAAATGTTATTAGACCAACTGCTCCAATTATAGTTATTCCTGTCAAGATAATACTACCGGTATTAGGATTTTCAGGAAGTTCATCCTTTTTATTACTAACCCATTTTGCATATAAAGTTATATCATTTGTTACTTTTGTATCAAAATCATATTCCATAGTAAAATCACTATCAAGATACCAACCAGCAAAAACAAATCCTTCTTTGGTTGGGTCGGCTGGTTTATTTATTAAATCGTTTAACTCTAATACTTGTTTAGCAATATCTGAACCGCCATTGGTTTCAAAAGTAACAGTGATCTTATTTATATTAGCTAAAGATTCTTTTACTTCTTCCTCTGTTCCAGTAAGAATTATAAATTCTTTTTGATAATTAGTTAATCTAGCTAAATTAGTGGCATTTTGATAAATTGTAAATTCTTTTGAAGTTTTATAATTACAATAATTCGAGTTCATAATATTTTTAGAAAATATATTAATTCTATAGTCATCATCATTTGCTATTAAGCTAGTATTAAAATTTATTGGAACTGAAGAAGCCTCACCTTTACATGTTATTTCATCTGTTAATTCTTTATCATTATAAGAACTAAAACTTGGATTAAAATTACCCCGTAAAAATACATTTCGCTTAGTTCCATCAAATAATATTGTATCAAGATTAATTTTAATATTTGTATTATTTATTTGATAATTTAAAGTGTAATAAAGTTCTTCTTCAACTGGTTTAATAATTAAAGTTACAAGACTTTTTCTGGAATCAAGTACATAATCAATAAGTTTACTATTTTCATATCCAAATGAAATTCCTTTATCAGCTAATAAATTAGTATTTTTATATTTTTCATATTTATTATCAAAAATTGAAGTAATTACACCTTTTTTAGCATCGATTAATAATTTATATCGATTGTTTTGTAAAGCAACAGATTCAAAATAATTTTTTTTAGATGTTTTTACTGACTTTAAATTAAAATTACAAGTTTTACTATCAATATTTTGAACATCCATTGCTATTAAATATTTATTAGAATTCAAATTATCAGTAAAACTACCAAAAGAACTTTGATTAGGTTTTAAATAAAAAGTTTCTTTATATGAAGAATTATTATAACTATAATAAAGATTTCCTTTTACATAACAATCAGTTTCATAATTTACTACATAATAATTAAAATTATCTTCATTAGAATTTAGATCGTTAAAAAATAATTTTTCTTGATTTTCAAATATAGGATTATCAGATGAATCTACTTTTGATGAACCAACAAAACTTTGCAAAAGTTGATAATCTTCATCATTATATTCTCCATCTAAATTAATATCACCATAAGGAATAGTATGAGCAAGTTCTGTAAAACTATCTAACTTGGTTTTAAATAAAGCAACGTCTGCTGCCGAAATTTTACCATCGTTATCCATATCACCAAAACGCTGAGTTTTTGTTTCACCAGATACAATCTTTTTCAATAACTCTAAATCATCAGCAAATACTGACCCATTAAAATCAATATCTGCCAATACTTGTTGTTCTTTAGTAAGATTATTATTAGAAAGATGATTTTGTAAAATTGTTACATCATTATTATCAACTTTATTATCCATATTAATATCACCTAATAAATATGGATAATAAGCTTTAGCTAAAACATTATTATCAAATATGAATATGGCAAAAAAGATAATCATTAAAATTAATTTTTTATTTAACTGTCCTTTAAAATTTATTATTTTTTTCATTCCTACTCCTCTTCCTATTATTAATTAAATTATAAAATTAATTTGACTATTAATCAATAAACTTTTCCAGTATTTGTCAAATATTGTCAAAAAAATAAAATAGGTTTTTTCACCTATTTTACTTTAATAACTTGTCCAACATAGATTTTATTAGGATCTTTTATATTATTGATTTTAGCTAAGTTTTGATATGTTGTATTATATGTTTTAGCTATTTGTGATAAAGTATCGCCTTTTTTAACAGTATAAGTATTTGTTACTGGAGTAATTTGAATTTTTTGACCAACATAAATTTTATTGGGGTCTTTTATATTATTAATTTTAGCCAAGTTTTGATATGTCGTATTATATGTTTTAGCTATTTGTGATAAAGTATCATCTTTTTTTACAATATATACATTTTCTTCAGTATTTGTTACTGGAGTATTTACTACTTCTGTATTATAAGTTTTAGCATATTCTTCTGGGTCAAGATATTTATTATCTGCTAAATTAACTACTGATAAATGTAAATGAATACCAGTTGCTTTACCAGTTGCCCCTGTATAACCAAGCAAAGTATCACTATTAACTGTTTGATTTTTCTTAACAACAATACTATCTAAATGATAGTGTAACATTTTAACATTTAATCTTGGATATTTAATCCAAATATATTTGCCACCATCACTACCAACACCTGTTGAAATTATAGTACCATTTTCTATAGCATATTGAGGTAACTTTTTGCTATTTGTTCCATAGTCGGTTCCATTATGAAATGTTTTTGTAGTTCCATTTCGTGTATTGATAACTTGGCGGTAACCATATTTAGAAGTAACATAATGTTTAGCTCCTTTAAAAATTAAATCTGTTATTTTACTCAAGTATTTCACCTTCTTTTTCTTCAGTATTTAAATTTGGGTCGTTTATATCAATATATTTGTTTAATTCCTCTTCTAGAAAGTCAGTTACAGCATAATCTTTTTTATTAACTAAATAATCATTTAAAGCAATGTAAATTTTTTTAGGTATCGGTAAGCCCATTAAACGCCAAAATTTAATAATTGCTAATATTTCTCGGCTTATAAATAATCCAATAACTAAATTACTAATATAATTACCATCAAAAATATTATCGATAGCTAAAGCAACAACTATAATAACGATATTACCAATTTTTCTAATTAAATCTTTTATTAAAACATCTTTATCTAAATTATTTTTAAATATTGAAAAACAACCTATTGTTACTATACTAGCAAATAATAATATTAAATAAATTTTTACTAGTTCACTATTAAAAAAGCTAATAAAATTTATTGAAGACAAGTTTAACATTTTGAGAAGTGATGTCAATTTTACCTCCTAAAAGTTACCTCAATATATAATATGAACTGAAAAAAATCTAACTTAATTTAAATAACTAAAAAAGAAAGCAAAATTTGCTTTCTAATATAAACTCATTGGATTTATAAAGCGGTAAGTTCCATGATATGGTACTCCTTGCGATACAGCAAAGTGTAAGTGAGTACCAGTGGCTTTACCAGTTGCACCCATTCGACCAATTATTTGACCGCGAGTAACAGTTGCCCCAACTCGAGTATTGATTGCTGACATATGAGCATAAACTGTATAAATATTATTTGGATGAGCAATTATAACATAATTACCAAAACTCCAGTATGAACCTTTACCTAAAGCGGCTTCAATAACAGTTCCATCTCCTGCAGCATAAATTGGTGAGCCATGTCCAGTACCAGAAATATCTAAACCTTCATGCATTTTACCCCAACGCCATGCAAATGGACTAGTTATAATGTATGGACTATTAGTTGGCCAGCCCCAAGATAAACCAGTATCAACATAAGTTCCTGTAATAGCTCCGCCGCCACCAGAATAACGACGACCACGTGTAGTAATCTCATCTACTTTTTGTCTTAATACTTCATTACTAATAACAATTGTACCTTGCGTTGATTCACCATTAACCATTTTCACTTTTTGCGTTACTCTAGTCAAACCAGTAACACCTTCTTGGGTAACTTTAGAATAAGTATAATCTTTTGTATTATCATAAACAACTTGTTTTTCATAAACTTGTTCAACATCTTCAACAACGTGCATTTC
>CANRCO010000091.1 GCA_947629125.1 uncultured Bacilli bacterium
TTTCCATTACCAGTTATTGATGAAGCAATTGAACCAAAATCAAAAGCTGACCAAGAAAAATTAGGTATTGCTTTACAAAAATTAGCTGAAGAAGATCCAACCTTTAAATATAAAACTGACCAAGAAACAGGTCAAACTGTTATTAGTGGTATGGGTGAATTACATCTTGAAGTTCTAGTTCGTAGAATGAAAGATGAATTTAACGTTGAAGCTAATGTAGGTCGCCCACAAGTTGCTTATCGTGAAACAATTAAACAAACTGCTGAATGTGAAGGTAAGTATATTAAACAATCAGGTGGACGTGGTCAATATGGTCATGTTTGGGTTAGATTTGAACCAAATCCTGAAAAAGGGTATGAATTCGTTGATGCTATTGTTGGTGGTGTTGTTCCTCGTGAATACATCCCAGTAACTGATAAAGGTTTACAAGAAGCAATGGCTGGAGGTATTTTAGCAGGTTACCCAATGGTTGATGTTAAAGCTACTTTATTTGATGGTTCTTACCATGATGTCGATTCAAGTGAAATGGCTTTCAAAATTGCTGCTAGTATGGCTTTAAAAGAAGCTAAGAAAAAATGTAATCCGGTTTTATTAGAACCAGTAATGAAAGTTGCTGTTACTGTTCCAGATGAATACATGGGTAATGTTATGGGAGATTTAACTGGTCGTCGTGGTCGTCCACTAGGTCAAGAATCTCGTGGTAATGCTTTACAAATTACTGCTATGGTACCACTTGCTGAAATGTTTGGTTATGCAACAACTTTACGTTCTAATACGCAAGGTAGAGGAAACTTTGTAATGGAATTAGACCATTATGAAGAAGTTCCAAAAAATATCGCTGAAGAAATTATTAAGAAAAACAGCGTTGAATAAAAATAATACTTGAAAAACTTTCAAGCATTAGATAAAATATAAAGGTAAAGAAAAAGGAGGAAAAGAAAAAATGGCAAAAGCAAAATTTGACCGTTCTAAAGAGCACGTTAATATTGGTACTATTGGTCACGTTGACCATGGTAAAACAACTTTAACTGCTGCTATTACAAAATATTTTGGTGACTTTGTAGATTATGCAGATATCGATAAAGCTCCAGAAGAAAGAGAAAGAGGTATTACAATTAATACTGCTCACGTTGAGTATGAAACTGAAAAACGTCATTATGCTCATGTTGACTGTCCAGGCCATGCTGACTATGTTAAAAACATGATTACAGGTGCAGCACAAATGGATGGAGCTATCTTAGTTGTATCAGCTGCAGATGGTCCTATGCCTCAAACACGTGAACACATTTTATTATCACGCCAAGTTGGTGTACCTAAAATTGTTGTTTACATGAACAAATGTGATCAAGTTGATGATCCAGAATTATTAGATTTAGTAGAAATGGAAATTAGAGAATTATTAGGCGAATATGATTTCGATAGTGATTGTCCAATTATCCGTGGTAGTGCTTTAAAAGCTCTTGAAGGAGACGAAAAAGCTGTTCAATCTATTAAAGACTTAATGAAAGCAGTTGACGAATATATCCCAGCTCCTGTTAGAGATACTGACAAACCATTCTTAATGAGTATTGAAGACGTATTTACTATTTCAGGACGTGGTACAGTTGTTACTGGACGTGTTGAACGTGGTATCTTAAATCTTAATGATGAAGTTGAAATCGTTGGATTAAAAGAAACTAAAAAGACAGTTGTTACTGGTATTGAAATGTTTAGAAAATCACTTGACTTTGCTCAAGCTGGTGATAATGCTGGTGCATTATTACGTGGTATTGCTCGTGAAGAAGTTGAACGTGGACAAGTACTTGCTAAACCAGGAAGTGTTACACCACATCATAAATTCAAAGCTAGCGTTTATATTCTTTCTAAAGAAGAAGGTGGACGTCATACAGCATTCTTCTCAAACTATCGCCCACAATTCTATTTTAGAACAACTGACGTTACAGGAGTAATCGAATTACCTCAAGGTGTTGAAATGGTTATGCCTGGTGATAACGTAGATATGACTGTTGAATTAATTGCTCCAGTTGCCTTAGAAAATGGTACAAAATTCTCTATTAGAGAAGGTGGCCGTACTGTTGGTGCTGGTGTAGTTAGCGAAATTATTGAATAATATTAAAAGACTTCTCTATTGGGAAGTTTTTTTGTTTGAATTTTATGGATAAATATACTAAAATGAAATTGGGATTTGATAATATGGAAAATTTTATACTTACTCATATGTTTTTAGATGAATATGAAACTAAGATTAATCATCATTTTGAACTTGATTTAACTAACTATCAAAAATACGAACACATTTTAAATGATTATATTTTACAAGTAGCGGGTATGCACGTTCGTAATAATAAAGAACAATATTATGGTGAAATAAAAATATACTTTGATAATATTTTAAATAATATTTCTAACTTAGATTTAGATTACTTATTTAAGCATATACTAGCTTATGCCCAAGATTTTAATAATCTTCTTACTAGCCATCCTTATGTAAATAATTTAGTAAATGCTTTAAAGAAAGTCTATGATAATGATTTCAGTCGAGTAGTAGTTAGCCATAATAATAAAAGTTTAATGATTGGTAGTATTTTAAGAAGACAAGAGACTGCTATTCCTTTTGCTCAAATCAAAAATATTGATGAATTAGAAGAAACTTTACAAAATTTTATTGAAACTATTCGCAATAATGATACATTCTTTAATCATCCTTTTAGTGTTTATAGTTTTGATGAAGCTTGTGAATATATTTTAGAGTGGGTTGTAAAAAATGCTTCAGCCGTTGGGTTAGCTAACTTAAATACCTTTTTTCTAAAATATACTGATTTTGTTGATGATAAGACTTTTATTGAGTATCGCCAAGTAAAACCAATTGGAACTTTTTATGATGATGAACTTTACTTAAAATGTAAAAATTCGGAAGTTAATTATGAAACGCCATATTATTTGAGTTTTATGTTAAAAAATAGTATTTATGAATTACCAAATATTCGTTTTGGTATTGAACAAAAAGAAAAAAGAAAAGTTGCTCATATTCTTGCAGTTCAATCAGCTCAGCGAATTCATGATAAACAAACTGAGGAAAATATTTTTAATTACGTTAAAGAAAGTATTCCAAAAAGTAAACATTTTCGGCAGTTTAATCCGATGCATTTAGTATCTATTATTTTATCATTAGGTATTTTTAATGGTCTAGGTATTAAAAATTTTGAAGTACCGGATTATTTTCCCTTAAGATATCAACGCTTTGTTTTAGAAAATCGAATGAATGAGGAAGAACTAGAAAATTTTCAATATCGTCTTACGAATATGATGTTAAACACCTATTTAAAAATAACGGAATTTACGAATGATTTTGCAGTAGCTAATTATCCGGAAAATGGTTATCCTGTTACTTTTAGTTCACAAGATAAATGTAACTTTGCTAATGAATTTTTACAAAACCTTTATGATACTGGCTACCAAGTTGGTTTAAATATTTTAGAAAGTAAAAATCAAAAGAAACTTTAAGTGCTAACTTTTTCTTTCTTATTTTGTAATATATAACCTAAAAATATAAAATATACTAAAATATTAGTTCCTCCATAACTTAAAAAGGGTAAGGGAATACCCATAATCGGTAAAAGACCAACATTCATTAAAATATTATGTAATTGTTGATAGAAAAACATCCCAATAAAACCAGCAATAAATAATCTTTTTTGCTTGGTTTTTTCTTTAGTTAACAAATATAGAAAATAAATATCAATAGCTAAATAACCTAATAAAACTATAATTAAACCAAATAACCCAAGAACACTTATTAAATAAGCTAAAACAAAATCCGTAGGAGCTTCGGGTATATAAATAGGGCCGCTTTTTTTAAAGCTAAAAAAACTACTTGAACCAATAGCAATTAACGCTGTTTTAATTTGAAAACCATTACCACTAGTAAAATTTAGTAATCTATCTACCCGATAAAAAAAACTATTACCAATTAATTTAATTAAAATATCTTGTTGTTTAAAATATAAATAGAAAAATAAAATTACTAAAATAGATAAAATACTAATTAAA
>CANRCO010000092.1 GCA_947629125.1 uncultured Bacilli bacterium
AGCAGTTAGAACAAAGAGCTAATTTACTAGCTAAAAATAGTTATGGTAAATATTTAAAGAAAGTTTTAGAAAGAAAAAATTAAGATGAAGATTATAAAAACCGATTTAAAAGATTGTTATATAATTGAACCCGCTAAATTTGGTGATAAAAGAGGTTATTTTTCTCCTTACTTTATTCAAAATGAGTTTAGTGAATTAGGTTTTAAAAATGTAGTACAGACAAACCGTAGTATGAGTTCCAAAGGTGTTTTACGAGGCTTACATTTTCAAAAAGATCCTAAATGTCAAGCTAAAATTGTAGAAGTAATAAATGGTAAAGCTGTGGATGTGGTTGTTGATATGCGAATTGATTCTCCTAGCTATGGCAAATATATTGCTGTTGAATTGACTGCTCAAAATAGTCGTCAACTATTTGTTCCACGTGGTTTTGCCCATGGCTTTATAGCTTTAGAAGATAATACTATATTTCAATATATAGTTGATAATGATTATGCTCCTAAATTTGAAGCTGGAATTAAGTGGGATGATAAAGACATCAACATTAATTGGCAAGAATTATTTCAAAAATACAATATAACAAAACCAGTATTGTCCGAAAAAGATCAAATTCTTCCTACATTTAAAGATAATAAAGTAATTTTTAAAAGAGAAGACGATAAATATTTAATTACTGGTTATAATGGCCAATTAGGATATGATATTAAACGTGTATTATTAGCAAATGGCATTGCTGAAGAAAATATTTTAGCTACTGATATAGACAATATGGATATTACTAATAAAGAACAGGTAAATAAAGTTATCAAAAATTTTGCTCCAAATGTTATTTTTCATTGTGCTGCTTGGACAGCAGTTGATAAAGCAGAAGATAATCCTGATTTAGTAAGAAAAATTAATGTTGAAGGTACCAAAAATATAGTAGATGCTTCAATAGAAAATAATGCTAAAATCGTTTATTTATCTACCGATTATGTATTTGATGGTACAAAAAATGGTGAATATAAAGTTGATGATAAAGTTAATCCTAAAAGTGTATATGGTTTAACTAAATATGAAGGCGAAGAATTAGTTCGTAAAAACCCTCACCATTATATTGCCCGTATTTCTTGGGTATTTGGTATAAATGGTCATAATTTTATTAGAACAATGTTAAATTTATCTCAAAATCATTCGCAAATAAATGTAGTAGATGACCAAATTGGTTCACCAACCTATACAGTTGATTTAGCAAAATTTTTAGTAGAACTTGCTCAAACTGATAAATATGGCACTTATCATGCTACCAATGAAGGTTTTTGTTCTTGGGCAGAATTTGCTGAATTTATCTTTAAAACAAATAACAAAGAGGTTAAAGTAAATCATGTATCAACAGAAGAATATTTAAAAATTACGGGAACTAAACAAGCATATAGACCTAAAAATTCATGTTTAGATAAGTCTAAAATAAGTGAAATTGGTTTAAATAATTTACCTACTTGGCAAAATGCTGTATTAAGATATAATGAAGAATTAAAAGAAGAAACAAAAGTATTAGAGAGGATTAAAAAATGAAAGTATTAGTAACTGGAGGGGCAGGCTTTATTGCTAGCAATTATTTACATTATGCTGTGAATAAATATCTTGATGAAGAATATGTTTGCTTGGATGCTTTAACCTATGCTGGTAATTATGAAAATTTATTACCAATAATTAATAAAGATAATTTTAAATTTGTAAAAGGGGATATAACCAATCGTGATTTTGTATTTAATTTGTTTGAACAGGAACAATTTGACTGGGTAATTAACTTTGCTGCTGAAAGTCACGTAGATAATTCAATAAAGAATCCAGGAGTTTTTTTGAACACTAATATATTAGGTACGCAAGTACTTATGGATGCTTCAAGAAAATATGGTGTAAAAAGATATCATCAAGTTTCAACAGATGAGGTATATGGTGACTTACCATTAGATCGTCCAGATTTAAAATTTACAGAAGATACTCCAATTCATACATCAAGTCCTTATTCTGCTAGTAAAGCAAGTGCCGACTTGTTAGTTATGGCTTATATGAGAACATTCGATTTTCCAGCTACAATTTCGCGCTGTTCTAATAATTATGGTCCTTATCAATTTCCTGAAAAATTAATACCAGTAGTAATATCTAAAGCCTTAAATAATGAACAAATACCAGTTTATGGTAAAGGCGAAAATGTTCGCGATTGGATTCATGTAATTGACCACAATATTGGGGTAGATTTAATTATGCGAAAAGGAAAAATCGGCCAAATATATAATTTAGGTGGTCATAGTGAACGAACAAATTTAGAAGTTGTTAAAATTATTTTAAATCAGTTAAAGAAAAGTGAAAACTTAATAACATATGTTGCTGATAGACCAGGGCATGATTTAAGATATGCTATAGATTCGTCTAAAATTGAAAAAGAACTTGGCTGGAAGCTGACTCAAAATTTTGAAGAAGGAATAAAACAGACTATAGATTGGTATGTTAATAATCAAGAATGGATTAATAATATAAAATCTGGAGAATATCGAAATAGTTATAAACTTAGCAAAAAAAGAAGCTAAGTTTTTAATATTTTTTACCAAAACTTTACAAAAGATAAAAATCACAATTGCTCAAATATTATTTGATATGTTATTTTTAATATAGAAAGAGGTAATATTATGGAAAAGAAAACTAGTCCAATATTAATAATTACATTAGTATTATTTATGTTAGCAACAATAGGTTTAAGTAGTTATCTAGTTTATGACAAATTTATTAAAAAAGAGGAAAACACTGTAGTTGAGCCAGATAAAGAAGAAGAAAATAGTTATGATAACAATACTTCTTCTTTAAGTGTAGTGGAAGCTACTCAAATAGTTCAAGATTTATATAGTAATGCTTACCAAAGTATAAACTCTAATTGGGAATCTATATGGGAAGATAATAATTATACTATCAACGGTAAACAATATTATAAAGTTAATTTAACTGAATTAAGTAAATACTTTAGTTCAAAAATAATGGAAAAAATAAAATTAAATTTAATTTTCTATAATAATGAATATTATGATTTAAAAAGTAAAGTAGATGATAACGATGAAATTCCTTTTCATGAAAGCTTAAGCGTATATCAAAATTTGTTTGGTTCTACCGACCAGAAAATGAGACAATTAACATTGAAATCTTTTAATGATGATATTATTGTGGCAGAGGGACAAAGCAAAAATGTTGAAAATGGAGATTCAGACCAATATCCTTTATATTTAATATTAATAAAAGAAAATAATAATTGGGTAATTGATTATTTTAACTATGACAATTGGATAATTATGAGCAATTAGACTTGAAAAGGAGATAAAAAATATGGAAAAGAAAACTAGTCCAATATTAATAATTACATTAATAATATTTATATTAGCAACAATATGTTTAAGTAGTTATATAGTTTATGACAAATTTATTAAAAAAGAGGAAAACACTGTAGTAAAATCAGATATAAAAGAAGAACAACCAACAACTGAAGTCGAAAATAAAGAAGAATTATCTGATGATGATATAATAGATATTGGTGTTGCTAAATTTCAACAATATGTTAATATGTCTAATACTTATTATGCAGGTTCACCAGAAAAATTGTTAACTGATTTAAGTCTTATTAATAGTGATGAATTACAAAATTTAAATGAAAATGATAATTTCCTTCAAACAAATATAAAATGGAATGATTTTAAAAACGAAATATTAAAATATATTTCCGAAAGATTGTTTAATAAAAATGAAAGTAATTATTATCTTAATGATAATGGCAATCTAAAATTTCTTGGAGCTGGAAAGGGCGGTGCTACATTTACGGTTCTAAATTCTAAATTATTAGGTAAAAATTCTAATAGTTATACAATTTTAGTTGATGGTAATGAATCATGGATAACTGAAAGTACAACCAAATCTTACAAATTTGAAATTATAAA
>CANRCO010000093.1 GCA_947629125.1 uncultured Bacilli bacterium
ATAAACAAATAGAATACCTCCGAAAAAACTTAGTAGGTGAAATACATGAGTAGCCTAAAGAAATTTGATTATCGAATAAAAGATAATCGTAAACGTAATATCTTTTTGTGTGGAATATTTTTAATAGTAGTAACAATAGTTGGAGTAAAACTGTATCAAAGTAAAGCAGAGTTTAATAGTGAAACAGAAGAAGTAAATTTAGCAAATGCTAAAACTAAAATAACATGTACAGACGTAGTAAAGCCTAGCTATAATCAAGATTTAACTAATTATGTAAATGATTTATATGAGAGTAATCAATGTCCAGAATTAGTAGATGATGAAACAGAGGACAATAATATTCGTTACATTGGAGCAACTCCTGATAATTATGTTTGGTTTAATGATGAATTATGGCGAATTATTGGAGTTATGAATGGTGTTGAAGATGCAGATGGTAATAAAAATACACAAGTTAAATTAATAAGAGATGAAGCATTAGGAAAATTTAGTTGGGATTATAAGCATAAAAGAGTTGGTTCGTCTAGAAACTATTCTTCTGAAACACAGACTGGAAGTAACGATTGGAGCGATAGTCAACTTATGATGATGTTGAATCCAGTTGATGTTGTACAAGAAAATTGGCAAAATCAAGAAACAAAAAAAGATTACACAATAGATAATGCTGGAACAGCAACGGATGGAACAACGATATTTTATAAAAAAGTGGGAAGTTACTATAATCGTGAAAAAGGATATGTACCAAATAAAGTATCACCAACTGAAAAATTTATTGAAGTAGAAGTGGATTTTAGTAAAAATGGTTTAACAGATATAAGTAAAGATTTAATAAGTATTGAAAAATGGTATTTAGGTGGAGTTTCTATAAATGCTGGTCAAGAAAATGCTTATCAAACATTAACAATCAAAAAATATTATATTGCTGAACGTAGTAAAATTGTTCTTAGCAAAAGACCAACCGAATGGACAGGATATATCGGATTAATGTATCCAAGTGATTATGGATTTGCTACAAGTGGAGGAGAGTCAAAAACAAAAGATGAGTGTCTAGCTAAGGAATTATTATATTGGAATGATACTGAATATGAAGAATGTTATAAAAATAATTGGTTATTACCTACTAATGAGCAATTTCTAATAACACCACATGTTAATGGGGATTCAGGAGTTTTAAGCATAAAAACTGATGGTCATGTTGGTAATGTAGGATTTACTTCCACTCCACATGAAATTTATCCTGTCCTATATCTTAAATCCAATGTTAAAATAACTTCTGGTAATGGTACTAAAGACAATCCTTTCCAAATTTCATTATAAAAAAAGGCTTCTTATTTTGAAGTCTTTTGTAATTCTTGAATTTTAGTAGCATTTTTAAAATTCATTTTTGCTATATCATATAATTTTTTATACCCATATTTTTTAGTAATTGTTAATCCAACTTCATCAACTAAATTACCAGCTCCATTTGGTAAAATTATATCCAACGATTCACTAAGTTCTTTCATTTTCTTTAAAAAATAGTAACGTGAAATAATTGATGAAACAGCTACTGATAAACATTTATCTTCGGCTTTAGTAGTAAATGTAATGTTTGTAACTTTTTCTTTAACTTGATTTAAATGTTCAAAATATTTTTTAGGATAAACAAATTGGTCAATTACAATTTTACTATAGTTAGGTTGATATTTTTTTATAAGTTGTAATAATGCTTTATTATGTAAAACGGCTTTTATTTTGTTCATATTAACATCTTCATTATAATTACTATTATAAGTTTTATTATCTAAAACTATAGTTATATGCTCTATTTCTTTAATTAAAGTAGGTGCTATTTTAATAATTTTATCATCGGTTAATTTTTTGCTATCTTTAACTCCTAAATCGAAAAGTAAATTGAATTTTTCTTTTGCTACAAAGCTGGCAGTTACTACAATTGGTCCAAAGAAATCTCCAGTTCCAACTTCATCGCTACCAATAGTATTTTCATTAAAAAATTCTTTTTTTAGTTTTTCTTTTTTATTATCTTTATCTATATTAATATCACGATTATTTAAATGTTTTTCTAAATCAATCCAAATATTTGCATCGATATCTGCACTAATTCCTTGGAACATTAATTTACCACTTTCGTATAAAGTAATTACAGTATCGGCATCAACTGCTTGAAAAACTGCATAAGGCGGAGTTTTTTCTTTTCTTAAATCTTTATAATAATCGATAACTTTTTGTTTAACATTATCACTAACTTTGAAAACGATAGTCATAAATTCACCTCGATATCATTTTATCATTGTCTGTAAAGTATTGTCTAGTTTTCTTTCATTTATTTGCCAAAAATTTTATTAAATAGTAAAATTATAGTATAAAGTGAGGTTTTTTATATGACACAAGAACAATATCGAGTTAAAATTAAAAGTATGATTATTTCAGCATTATCTATTGAATATGATAAAAGCCAAGTGCTAGCTGCTACAGAATATGAAAAAAAGAGTGCGCAAATATTAAAAGATTTATTAAAAGATGAAAATTTAATGGAACAAATTGCTGAAAATATTGAACTAACATCTTATGAAGCTGCTAGGGCAGACCAAAAGATTGATACTCCAGAAGTAGCTATAAAGTATCTTTCTTTAATTGATGTTAGAAATTTATGTTATACATGTTATGAAAATTTAAAAAATAATAATCTAAATGAAAATAAAATGTCTAGATAAGTTTTTGCTTATCTTTTTTCTTTAGTTGTATTTTATTAAATTTATTATATAATTAATATAGATAGGAGTTAAAAAAGTGGTTGAATTAATTATTATAATAGCTTTAATACTTGGAGCTATCATTGGTTATAAAAATGGAATTATTAAAAGCTTTATTTCTTTAGCAGCTACTATAATCTTTATAATAATAGCTTGGAAATTAAAAGACCCATTAGCTAATTTATTATTAAAAATATGTCCTTTTATGGAATTTAAAGGTACTATTTTTGAAGGAGTAACTGTTTTAAATATTATTATTTATGAATGTTTAGCTTTTATTATTATTTTTTCGCTCTTATCAATTATTTTAAATCTTATTATCAAAACAAGTGGTATTTTGGAAAAAGTTTTGGAATGGACTTTCATTTTAAAATTACCATTTAAGATTGCTGGAGGTATTTTAGGCTTTGTTGAAATGTATATAGTAGTATTTATTGCTTTATTTTTCTTAATGCAATTTAATATTGGTACGCAGTATATAAAACAAAGCGATGGAGCTTTAAAGATTTTAAATAATAGTCCCGTGTTATCTAATTTAGTAGGTAATACTTATGATGCTTTTAATGAAATTTATGAATTACATTCTAAACACTTTAATGATAAAAAGAGTTATAATAAAGAAGCTTTAGAAGTTTTATTAAAATACAAAGTTATTGAAAAAGAACAAGTAACTACTTTAATTAAAAAAGGTAAATTAGATAATTATTTAAAAGATTAGGAGGATATAAATGTTAATTCATTTAAAAGATGAAAATTTTCATGATTTAATAAGTAAGGGTAGTCATTTAGTGGATTTTTATGCAGATTGGTGTGGACCTTGTAAAATGTTAGCACCGATTTTAGAAGAAATTGATAGTATTGATATTATTAAAGTTAATACTGATGAACATCCCACTTTAGCTCAAGAATATCAAGTTATGAGCATTCCGACTTTAATTTATTTTAAAGATGGTAAACTCTTATTTAAACAAATCGGATTTCAAACTAAAGAAACAATTGAAAATAGTATCAGCAATATTAAATAATTATTGCTTTCAGACTGTTGACAAATAGGTAAAAATTTTACTTATTTGTCTTTTTTAATGAAAAAAATTGAGAATATTAAGC
>CANRCO010000094.1 GCA_947629125.1 uncultured Bacilli bacterium
ATTATTTTTTGATTGTTATATAGTAATGTTGCTCTGATATTCTTTTCATTTAATGTATTGTTTTTATTTATATCTAAGTTTACTTCAACATATTCTTCATGGTTACAATTATTATTTATTGTGAAATTATAACCATTTTGCTTTAATCCTTCACTATCTGGTGTTTGATAGGCATTCTCTATATTTATATTTTGACCTTCTGATACACTTAACTTTAAACACCCACTACTTATTTTATTTACACTTTCTTGTTCTTTTGTTGTACTCCATAAGGCATAACTTATTCCACTTATTATTAATACTCCTACTAATACTCCCAAACAAACTAATATCTTCGGGTATTTTTGTTTATTAAAATACCCCCCCCCGATTTACATTATGATTCATAGTATCTAACCTCTCTTACTATTTACATTATAGTAAAAATATTTATTATTTTCAAGGCATAAAAAAAAAGAGATTGAAATCTCTTTTAAGCTAATTCTACTTCTGCTCCAGCTTCTTCTAATTTAGCTTTTAATTCATCTGCTTCAGCTGCTGGTACATTTTCTTTAATGTTTCCACCATTATCAGCTAAACCTTTAGCTTCCACTAAACCTAAACCTGTAATTTCCTTAATTAATTTAATTACAGCTATTTTGTTTCCTCCAGCTGATTTTAATACAACTGTTTTATTAGCAGCAGCTGTATCTTCACCAGCTCCAGCTGCAGGTGCAGCAGCTACTGCTACTGCCATTGGATCTACTCCAAATTCTTCTTTCATTGCATCTACTAATTCTTTTACTTCAAGAATAGTCATTTCTTTTAATGCAGATATAAAATCTTCTTTTGTTAATTTTGCCATTTATCTCATTCCTTTCTAATTTTCTAATTTTTCGGCATATAGATTTAAACTAATTGCTAAATCTTTAACATATTGCATCATACCACCAGCTAACATAGTTAATAAACCTTCTCTTGATGGAATTTCAGCATATTCTTTAATAACATCAATGTCTGCAACATTACCACTTATAATTCCAACTCGAATTGATAATTTTTCGTGGTCTTTAGCAAATTCAGATATTATTTTAATTGGTTCTAATAAATCTTTACCAAATAATAAAGCATTTGGTCCTTCTAAGAAACCGTCAAGGCTAATATTTTTTTCATCTAATGCTCTTTTTAATAAAGTGTTTTTATAAATTTTAACTTCTGAATCTGTTTTTCTTAATTCAGTTCTTAATTCTGCAAATTCAGCTACTGTTAATCCTTGATAACTAAATAAAATAACTGATTCACTATTATCTAATTTAGAAATAATTTCTTCAACTATTTTTTTCTTAGAATCCAAAATTGAAGCACTTGCCATATATTTCCTCCTTTTATATTAAGAAAAGCTTCCCATAGGAAAGCTTAAAACACGAAATTTTAAGATTCCCTCGGTAGGATTATTAACTTTTTTAAAGCCCTACTGTCTTTGGTAATCGCTTTTTCTTGAAAATATTATATTAAATTATATGTTAAATGTCAAAAGAATTTTTATCAATTTTAATTCCAGGACCCATTGTACTAGAAATTGAAATATTTTGAATATATGTTCCTTTAACTGAAGTTGGTTTTGCCTTTGCTATTGTTTTAACAGCATAATCTAAATTTTCAGCTAATTTTTCTTCAGCAAAAGATACTTTACCAATAAGGATATGCATATTACCATATGTATCATTTTTATAAGTAATCATACCTTTGTTAATATCTTCAATTGCTTTAGTAACATTAGTTGTAACTGTTCCTGTTTTTGGATTTGGCATTAAGCCTTTTGGGCCTAATATTTTACCTATCTTACCTAATAAAGGCATCATATCTGGTGTAGCAATGATTACATCAAAATCAAACCAGTTTTCTTTTTCAATTTTTTCAATCATATCAGTATCACCAACAAAATCTGCTCCAGCTTTCTTAGCTTCATTAGCAGCTTCACCTTTAGCAATAACTAAAACTCTTTTAGTTTTACCAGTACCATTAGGTAATACAAGTGAACCTCTTAATTGTTGATCAGCTTTTTTTGGATCAATATTTAATTTAATTGCTACTTCTACTGAACTATCAAATTTTGTAACTGCAGTAGATTTAACTAATTTAATTGCTTCTTTAAAATCATAAGCTTTATTTTTTTCTAACTTACTAGAAGCTTCCACATATTTTTTACTATACTTTTTCATTTTTTCCTCCTAACTGTGGTTTATTAGCGGATTTTTTTATTTTAATTATTCTTCAATTTCAATACCCATGTTTTTAGCAGTACCAGCAATTATATTCATTGCATGTTCTACATCATAAGCATTTAAGTCGGCTAATTTTGTTTCAGCAATTGTTTTTAAATCAGCTTTAGATAATTTACCAACAATTTCTGATGAACCTTTAGCACCACCTTTTTGAACTTTAGCATATTTTTTAATTAAAAATGCTGCTGGTGATGATTTTAATATAAAATCAAAAGTTCTATCTTCATATACAGAAATTTCACAAGGTATAATATCTCCCATTCTATCTCTAGTTGCTTCATTAAATTTAGTACAAAATTCACCTAAATTTATACCTACAGGTCCTAATGCTGTTCCAACTGGTGGAGCTGGAGTAGCTTTCCCTGCTTCAATTTCCAACTTAATTTTTTTAACGACTTCTTTGGCCACGAAAACACCTCCTATTAAAATATTTTTCGCGTGAGTGGTATGGGCAAATCCGCATTCCCTTCCACTAACAGATTATGCATTAACACAACCGTTTATAAATTATACCATAAATAAATAAAAAAACAAGTCTAAATTGCCTTATGAACTTGTTTTTTTAAAGTAAGTTTATTTTGATTTTGATTAAAATTTGTCAAAATATTACATCTTTCTATGGCCTTTTTTTGTTCTTGTTCATTTAATAAATTTAAATCAATATTTAATCTTCTAATTACCTGATTATCTTTAAACAAAGATATAGTAATTAAATCCTCAGTTAGTGTATAGCGTAGATTATTTATTAAATCTTGCTCATTTTTTACATAAGTTGATGACCAATCTAATATTATATTAATTATAATATCAATATAATCTTTAGGATTAAATTCATAATTATCAATATTATCAAGATATTCTAACCCATTATTTAATAAAATCATTTCTAATTGAGAAGGTGTCGTTATTTTAATATCACTATAACAAATATTTTGATTTTGTAAACTATTTGTAACTTTAATAATTAATTTATTTTTTATACTTGCATATCTTAATAATTCTAGTAATACAAAATCAGTTTTATCAACATTAGCAATTATAATATCACTATTGTCAATAACATTAATTACACAATCTCTTAAATCATCTTTATTACAATTATTAGTTAAATCATACATGGAAATAATATTAACATTAAATTTATTTATTTTATTAATAAGATTATTAAATTGATTTCTTGTTTTATCTATTGGACAACATAAAAATATATTTTTCATTGTCAATTCACCTCATAAATGCCCGAAAAAAAACAGATTTTATTCTGTAATATAACTTCTATATATTTTATGAATTTATATTATTTTTTTTGACAGCGTTTTAAATATTAGCACTTTTATATAAATTTGTCAAATAAAAAAAATAAACCTTAGTACTGAGACCCCCTATTTAACTCAATACTAAGGTTGTAAACAAATGGTCGAGAAGACAGGATTCGAACCTGCGACCCCCTGGTCCCAAACCAGGTGCACTACCAAGCTGTGCTACTTCTCGAT
>CANRCO010000095.1 GCA_947629125.1 uncultured Bacilli bacterium
CACACAATCTGCGATGATTGTAGTGTTCGTGCTTAGGGAAAAAATAACCTAAGGTAGTTTAACTAACGGCTTTGAAATAACCTTAAATGGTTAAAGTAAATATAAAAGTGCCAAAGAGACGAGTTTATTTGGAAACGAATAAAGTGGAACGAGGTAAACCCCACGAGTGAGAAACCCAAATTATGGTAGGGGAGCTTCTATAAGGGAAATGAACCAAGTAGAGGACCTTTTATAGGTAGATAAATATTTGCCCCTTACATTAGTAAGGACAGAACATGGCTTATTAGATATTATTTTTGTTTTTCAAAAAAGGAGTGAAAAATCTTGAACGAAATTGGTAGTATGCTAAAAGAAGCACGAATAGCTGCAGGACTTAGCATCAAAGAAGCCAGTGAAGATCTTGAGATAAAAGATGTCGAATTAGAAAATATTGAAGATGGAAGTATTGGAGCTTTTAAAGATGTTTATGCTTTAAAAGATTATTTATCTAATTATGCTAAATATTTAGGAATGGATGAAAATAAAATATTAGATGAATTTAATGAATATTTATTTGAATATACTTCTAAAATACCAGTTAAAGAAATCGAAAAAGAATTACAAGAATTAAAAAAAGAAGAAACTAAAATAGCTTCTCCTTATACAATTGGTCCAAGAAAACATAAAAAAAGTTTTTATTTTATAATTTATGGTGCTATTTTTTTAGTTTTGTTAGCATTGACTATTTGGTCAATTAGAGTTATTACAGTAAGTAATCATGTAACTACTGAAATAAGTTATAAGAAGTAAGGAGTATAAAAATGAATTTACCAAATAAAATTACCGTAGCTCGAATAATTATGGCTGTGGCTATCTTAATTTTACTGACAATCCCTTGGTATCAAGTAGGATTTGAATTTCCAACCTTTATGATTAAAGGCAATATCTTAATTAATAGTAAGTATTTAATCGCTGGTGGTTTATTTGTTATAGCTGCTATAAGTGATTGCTTAGATGGTTATATTGCTAGAAGTCGTAATTTGGTTACTGATTTTGGAAAAGTAATGGATGCAATAGCTGATAAAATCTTAGTAAATGGTTTATTAATTATTTTAGCTTATGATGGATTTATTTCTGTTATTATTCCTGTAATTATAATTACTAGAGATATTATTGTTGATTCTTGTAAAATGGCTTGTGGTAATAAAGGTCATGTCGTTGGAGCTAGTATTTTAGGAAAAATCAAAACTATCTTTATGTTAGTTGGTGTTACATTATTATTATTTTATAATTTACCATTTGAATTATTAGGTGTTAATGTAGCATATATCTTAGTAATTATTGCTACAATCTTATCAGTAGTATCCGGTTGTCAATATTATTTAAATTCTAAAGAAATAATTTTTAAAGATATGTAAAAAATAGGGCTTACTTTTCAAATAAGCTCTTTTTAATTTTATTTAAGCAAACAAAAGTTCGAAAAAATATTGACAAATAAAAAAATATATAATAAAATTAAATTGTATTGAACATAGGGAGGAAAAATGAAAACAAATAAAAAAACAGAAGTGAATAAAGACCAGGCTTTAGAACAAGTCTTAAAAGATATTGAAAAACAATTTGGAGCGGGAGCTGTAATGAAACTAGGTGGTAACGAACATATTAAAATTGATGTTACGAGTAGTGGTTCTTTAGCTTTAGATATAGCTTTAGGAATTGGAGGATTTCCTAAAGGAAGAATTATTGAAATATATGGACCAGAATCTTCCGGTAAAACGACAGTAGCTTTACAAGCGATTGCTGAAGTTCAAAAAAAAGGCGGAAGAGCAGCATTTATAGATGCCGAACATGCTTTAGACCCAGTATATGCTAAAAATTTAGGAGTAGATATTGATGAACTGTTACTTTCACAACCAGATACTGGTGAACAAGCTTTAGAGATTTGTGAAGCTTTAGTGCGAAGTGAAGCTATTAATATTATTGTCATTGACTCAGTAGCAGCATTAGTACCTCAAGCAGAAATTGATGGGGAAATGGGCGATAGTCATGTTGGATTACAAGCACGTTTAATGTCGCAAGCTTTAAGAAAACTATCAGGTACGATTAATAAAACTAAAACAACAGCTATTTTTATCAATCAATTACGAGAAAAAGTAGGAATCATGTTTGGTAATCCTGAAACAACTCCAGGTGGTAGAGCTTTGAAATTCTATTCAACTATTCGTTTAGATATTAGAAGAAGTGAACAAATTAAACAAGGCGACCAAATTATTGGTAATCGAACTAATATTAAAGTTGTTAAAAATAAAGTAGCACCACCTTTCAAATTAGCAACTATTGATATTATGTATGGCGAAGGAGTTTCTAAAGAAGGCGAAATTGTCGATATTGCTAGTGAATTAAATATTATTGATAAAAGTGGTGCTTGGTATGCTTATAATGGTGAAAAAATTGGACAAGGACGGGAAAATGTTAAAGCTTATTTAAAAGAAAATCCAGAACTTGCCCAAGAAATTGAAACTAAAATAAGACAACATTACAATTTTGATAATGATAAGGTAGATGAATAATCTATCTTTTTAAATCCTAAATAAGATACTTGCAAATACCCCAAGAATAAATTATAATAAAATTACAGATAATAAAGTACGAGGTGTAACAAGTGATAAAAGGTCAAAAATTAAATGTAAAGGTAAATAATAGTAGAAAAAAACAGTATATAACAGTAGCAAGTATCTGTTTAGTACTACTAATAGTAATCGGCGGAACATATGCATATTGGACAACAACAAAAGTTCAAGAAGATAAAAATGTCATAAACACAACATGTTTAGAATTGATATATGAAAATAAAACATTAGCTGGTAATACAACAAGTCCAATAAACTTAGAGAAAGCATATCCAATAAGTGATGCTGAAGGTAAAGCATTAACAGGATATACATTTACATTAAGAAATGAATGTGATAGTTATGTATCATATAATGTAAATTTAGAAAGTTTAAGCGAAGTATTAGAAGATAAAAGAATTAAAAGTGAACACATAGATACAATTTTAAATGATGGAGCAGTAGTAGGATTAACAACATATAAAAATACAACATCATTAATAGGTACAGACCAAACATATGAAGCAAAACAATTAGAGACAGGGACATTAGGACCTAAAGGTGAAGGTAATGATTCTATTGAATATACTTTAAGAATGTGGATAGATAAAAATACACCAGATAGCGAAATGAGTAAAAGTTATAAAGGAAAAATAAGTATTTATGGAACAGTAGTAGCTCCAGAGAATGCCATAGAGAAAATAACCAAGTTAGCTAATCAACCAGTAGCTGCAAGTGCAGATAATACAACTCAACTAGTTGAAGATGATACAGATGACCAAAACATCCGATATATCGGAGCAGACCCAGATAATTATGTAGATATAGGAAATGGAGTATACCAAAAAGACATATGGATTGGTTATAATAGTGATACTATATATGGAGGTGATTATACAGTAGAATATAATTCTTATGAAGAATGTAATGCAAACACAGAATATAATCAACATTGTACCCAACTACATAAAAAAGGCGACCCAATATTATGGCGAATTATTGGAGTCATGAAAGATGCTGACGATCAAGGTACAGCTAGATTAAAAATAATAAGAGATGAAGATATCGGAATGATAGCATGGGATGCAAGATGTAAATCTGAAGGAAGTGATGAAACAGAAAGTTGTTCCT
>CANRCO010000096.1 GCA_947629125.1 uncultured Bacilli bacterium
ATAATTACGAATTCTTTAAATAATACAAAATATACTAAAGATGAAATGTTTATGGTTTTAACTTTATTAGCAGATGATTTAGAAAAAGATTTATTAGATTTAGTTTATATTTATTATGGTAGTACCAATAATTACGATTCTAGTTGGACATTAACTGTCGAAGAATTTGTTAATTTCTTAAATAACGATATTTTAACTGATAAAAGATTTGATGATTTTATTGATAAAGATATGAAAAAGAATATAATCGATGCAAAAGATACAGTTAATGATGCTAAAGAAATGTTAGTTGGTAAAAAGTATTCACGTTTAGTAATAAATTCTAGTTTTGCTCCTGAAGACAAAGATACATTTGAGTTTATCAAACAAGTTAAAAAAGATTTAGGTAAGGAAGCTAAAGATTTTTATGTAATTGGAAATTCTCCAATGGCTTATGAAATGAGTCAAACTTTCCAACGAGAATTAAACTTTATTACAATTTTAACAATGATATTTATCTTTGTTGTAGTAGCATTTACTTTTAAATCAATTTTAATTCCAACGATTTTAGTCTTCTTAATTCAATGTGCTGTTTATTTAACAATGGGTATTTTATCCTTTGGTGGTGGTAGTGTTTACTTTATTTCCATTTTAATTGTTCAAAGTATTTTAATGGGTGCTACTATTGATTATGCAATTTTATATACATCATATTATTTGGAAGCCCGTCGAACCTTAGATATTAAAAAATCGATTGCTCATGCTTACAATAATTCCATCCACACTATTTTAACTAGTGCTTCAATATTAATTATCGTTACCTTAATAGTTGGTTACTTTGCTTCAGCAGTAGCAGCTAAAATATGTAAAACTTTATCACAAGGAACTTTATGTTCAACGATTTTAATTCTCCTTTTACTACCAGCAGTTTTAGCAGCAGTTGATAAGTTTATTGTTAAAAGAAAATAAGCAAAAAAATAATCAAAAATGAATTAAAATTAGATTTACTATTGATAAAAAATCGAAAATAGCATATAATAAAAACGTAGAAACAGCTGAGCTTAGCTCAGGTGACTACCGTTTTTTTGCCACCTAAACTAAGTTAGGTGGTTTTGCTATTTTATATACATTAAAATTATAAGCATAATAATAATGCAAAATAATAATAGAATAACAAGTTTATAAAAAGAAGTATTTTTCATAAACTACCACCTAGCCTTTCTATTAAGAGTAAACCAAAACCCCCTTGATAAAAAAGTTTGGCAGTCACCTGTAACTCAGCTGTTTCTAAGGACTCTATTATAAGAATAAAAAAATAAAAGTAAAGAGCTTCGACAAAAGATGTCAAAAGTTCTTTATTTTTTCTTTGCTAAATAGTAATTATTTGTTATAATGTAAATAGTAAGTGAGGTAAGAAACTATGAATCATAATACAAATCGGGGGGGGGTATTTTAATAAACAAATAGAATACCTCCTAAACTTAGTAGGTGAAGTTTATGAGTAGCCTAAAGAAGTTTGATTATCGAATCAAAGATAATCGAAAACGTAATATATTTTTATGTGGAATAATTTTAGTAGTAGTAACAATAGTTGGAGTAAAATTATTTAATAGTTATGCAACATTTAGCAATGAAACAACTACAATTGATTTAGCAAATGGTAGTGTAATAATACCTGCTACTCATTATTTAAAAGAGTTAGAAAAAACAAATAAAGATGAATTAATGTATGATGGAACAATAGATAACAACTTAAGATACATTGGAGCAAATCCTAATAATTATATAGATATAGAAAATGGTGAATATCAAACAGATATTTGGATAGGTTATAATAATGATGATATTTATCAGGCACAAAGACCAGTGGAATATCAATCATTAGAAGCATGTCAAAAAGATAAAACGTATAATAAACATTGTACCAAACTTCATAGTAAAGGCGACCCAATCTTATGGCGTATTATTGGAGTTATGAATAACATAGATGATGGAACTGGTAAAATAGAAAGTCGATTAAAAATTATACGTGATGAAGACATCGGAATGATGGCTTGGGATGCTAAATGTAATGGAACAATAGATGAAAATGGTGTTTGTAGTGGAGAAAATACATACTCTAATAATTGGAACGAAGCGAGTTTAAAAGAAACTTTAAATGAAGCATTTTGGAACAGTACATCAACATCTACAAAAAAATATATATATGAATATGATAACGCTAATAGTAAATATATAAGTAAATGGGAACAATTAAATTTTAGTAAAGAAGGAATGAATGAAGAAAGCAAAAAATTATTTGAAAATGCAAAATGGCATTTAGGAGGAATAACATCAACTGAATATAGTACAGCAACAGCGGAAATATATTATACAAAAGAACATTCAGATAAAGTATATGGTACAAATCCAACAAGTACAAATGCTATAGTTGGACTAATGTATGCTAGTGATTATGGATTTGCTATAGGTGGAGGGGCAACAACACGTGAAACATGTTTAAAAACAGCATTATATAATTGGGGCCCGAAACAAGTTAGTCAAAGTCAATCAGAATTGCTTATTTGTCGAGAATATGATTGGTTATATAAACCATCAAATTACCAATGGGTAATAACTCCGCTTGCATCTAACGATAACCTTGCTAGTAGTGTGAACTACTCTGGGTTTGTTCGCTATCAAACCCATGTGATTAATGAATACTATCGGGTTCATCCAGTCTTATACCTAAAATCCACTGTTAAAATAACTGAAGGAAAAGGGACTAAAGAAGAACCATTTAAAATTTCATTATAAAAATTTAATAATTAAGGATTACTATATTGCAAATATCCTTTTTTTTTGATAATATTTTAGATATAAGGGAGTGCTAGAAAATGCGTAAAGAAAATTCAGCAGTGTTAATTATTGTTGCAATAACTACAATATTAATTGCTTTTATTGGAGTAAGTTTTGCTTACTTTATATCTAAAATTCAAATAGACCAAAATGGAGCTAAAAGTTCTACAAAAATAAATACTGCTACAATGGCCCGAGTTGAGTATACTTCTAATTCTGATTTAGGAAGTAATAATATTGAAATTAAAGATGCAATACCAGGTAAATTTGGTTATGTTGAATTTACTTTAAATGCTTCAACTAAAGATGAAGAAGCTACTTCTTATTATCAAATTGTTTGGAATATAGACGAAAATGAATTTAAATACTTGAATCCTGATACTGGAGCAACTTGTGAGGATAATACTTGTGAAGCTCAAATATATTATGCTTTATATGATGGAAAAATAAATATTAACAAAGAACCATTCACTGACCCAGCAGGGCAAACATATGAAATATTTAAAGGTGTAACTGATGGTAATGCAATTACTTATAATAATCAAACCGTTAAAAATGACATAACTGCTAAAACTGGTGAAATAATATTAGATATTGGTCAATTAAATGCCAGAAAAGATAATCCACAAAGTAAAACCTATACATTAGTAGTATGGTTTGAAGAAACTGGTCATAATCAAATTAATAACCAAGGTAAAGTTTTAAATGGTAAAATTGATGTTAAATTAAGCGATAAAAAATTTGAATAAAATAACCTTTGGTTATTTCAGACTGTTGACAAAGTCGAAAGAATTTTTGAAAACAGTCTTTTTATTTTGAAAAAAATGATATATAATGAAAA
>CANRCO010000097.1 GCA_947629125.1 uncultured Bacilli bacterium
TTTTGTTAAACATTCTGATTTACTAGTTGCAAATCCATAATCACTTGGGTACATTAATCCGATATAGCCTGTCCATGTTGTTGGTCTATTATTATATACTAAGTTACTTCTCTCTTTTGAATAATACATACTAGCTGTTACAGTACTTAGTTCATTACTAGGAATTCCCCCTAAATGATATACTGCTTTATCTATTAGTTTTTTGCTTTCAGTAGTTAACCCATTTTCATTAAAATCAATCGTTTCTTCTGTAAAATTTGTTGTACTTGCTTGGGCTGGCTTAAATCCACTAGTTCTATTAAAATAACTTCCAATACCTCTATAAATTTTTTGATTCTTATTATCAATTACATATCCTTCATTATCAATTGTATAATTTTTACCTGTTGCTTTCCATCCAGCTTTTACTACATCTTCAGGATTCAGCATCATCATTAATTGACTATCTGTCCAATCATTACTTCCATTATCACTTATTGACGAACCTACTCCATTTTGCTTATAATCACGTCTAAAACTTCCCAGTGATTCTGCTCTTATTAATTTGATACGAATTTCTTTTTTTTCTGTTCCGTCATCTACGTTATTCATGACTCCAATAATGCGCCATTTCTCTCCATTGAAATCTACATAGTTGTTTGGGGCTGCTCCAATATATCTTAAGTTGTTATCTATTGTTTCATCATATGCTAGTTGGTTGTTTTCTTCACTTATGATTCTAATGTAATCACTAGCTAGTATATTCTCTATTTTGATACTGTTTATCTCTATTTTACTTTCAAAAATATTATTTTCTTGTAAATCGTTAAAACTTGTGTTTTCATCTAACCAGATTTTTAAGTTTAGTTGTTTATTACTATTAGCTTTTATTCTTACTGTTGTTAAATGTTTGCCTGTATTATAATCTTTATTTGTTGTTTCTCTATCTAATAAATTATTTAGATTATTTGGTTCGATTATTTTATTATCTTTATATAATAATGTTGCTCTGATATTCTTTGCATCTAATGTATTATTATTTTTGATATCTAAGTTTACTTCGACATATTCTTCATGATTACAATTATTATTTATGGTGAAATTATAACCTTCTTGTTTTAAACCATCAATATCTGGTGTTTGATAGGCATTCTCTATATTTATATTTTGACCTTCTGATACACTTAACTTTAAACATCCACTGCTTATTTTATTTATATTTGTTTGTTCTTTTGTTGTACTCCATAAGGCATAACTTATTCCACTTATTATTAGTGCTCCTACTAATATTCCTAAACAAGTTAATATCTTCGGGTACTTTTGTTTATTAAAATACCCCCCCCCGATTTACATTATGATTCATAGTATCTAACCTCTCTATCTTTTTTTATTATAGCAAATTTTTCTATTAAGTCAAAAAAAAGACTTTTTAAAAGTCTAATTCTTTAAATGAATGAATAATATCTCCAGTTTTAGAATTTAAATAATATTCATATTCATAATTTTTATATTTAAAATCTATCTCATAAACATTTTGATTAAATTTATAATCTAATTCAATACTTAATTCTTTTAAATCACTTTCTTTAACTTTAGCATGGTCTAATACTATGCTTAAAGCTTTATCTTTACTAATGTTATCTTTATTTTCATTTTTATCTTCAGTTGTTGTATCATTTTCTGTAGTATCTGTATCAGTATTTTTAGTAAGAGCATCCATAATTTCTTGATAATAATAATCATCAGCTTTTATTTCATTCTTACTTTCTTTTTTTATTACTGAAAAAATTATCAAACCTAATAATAAAATTATTATAATAACTAATAAAGCAATAATTATATTCTTATACTTATCTTCTTTTTTCATTTATTACACCATCCGTTTCTAAATTAAATATACTATTAACAAAAATAAAATTCAATATAAAATTTTTAATAAATCAACAAAATTGTTCAGTCAAGTGAACAATTTTCAAATTTTCAAAAAATTGTTCACTTGAAATAAATCACAAAAAAAGAAGGCTATCCTTCTTTAATATTAATAAAAAAGTACTCCACCAATAATAATGGCTAATAAAATATAAAGAATTAATATAACAAAAGCACTGTTAAATAAAGAACCATTATTTTGATTACAATTTGAAGTATTGTTCTTACAACAACTCATGGAACACCTCCTTATTCTATTTTCAAAGACTAAATGAAAGCTCCTACGATAATAATTAATAAGATAAATAAAACAAGTATTATAGCAGGGCCGAATCCGTAGCCGTTGTTACCACAATTATTCATTTTTCATTCCTCCTTTTATTTGTCTTTTCACTTATATAATATGGTTTAATAAAAATAGTGTGAGGGTTGTTGTTGTTTTTAAAGCAATTTGTGGTATAATATTTTTGTTCAAGGAGGAAAAAAATTGAAAAAAATTATGATTTTAGGATTATGTTGTTTAGTCCTTTGTAGTTGTGGTGAACTACCAAAATTAAAAGATGGCACAGAAGCTGTAGTAACTTTTGAAAATGGGGATAAAATTAGTGTAGATAGTTTATATGCAGAAATTAAAGATACTTATGGTCTTAATACGTTAGTAAATTTAATTGATAAACATATTTTAGAAAAAGAATTTAAAGATGAAGTAAAATCTGCTAAAGAAACTGCTGATAGTACAATTAAAGCTTTAAAAGAAAGCAATGGTGATAATCTACTTAGTATGATTCAACAATATACAGGTTTTGCTACTATTGAAGCTTACCAAGATTATTTATATTTAAATAATTTACAACAAAAAGCTATTTTAGAATATGCTAAATCAACAGTTAGTGATGATGAAATTAATGATTATTATGAAAATAAAGTTTATCCTGATATATTAGTACATCATATTTTAATTACCCCAGATGTTAAAGATGATATGGAAGATGATGAAAAAACTAAAAAAGAAGATGAAGCTAAAGATAAAATTAAAGAAGTTATCGCTAAATTAGACGAAGCTAAAAAAAATAAAGAAGATATCGAAAAAACATTTAGTAGTTTAGCTAAAACTTATTCACAAGATGATGCTACTAAAGATAAAGACGGTAATTTAGATTATGTTAATTATGATATTTTAGATGATAATTATAAAAATTTATTAGATGCAGCTTATAAATTAAAAGATGGTGAATATTCTACTGATGTTATTGAAACTGAATTAGGTTATCATGTTATTTTAAGATTAAAAACTAAAGAAAAAGATAAATTAAAAGATATTAAAGATGATATTATTGAAAAAGTAGCTCAAGAAAAAATTACTAATGATGCTACTATAAGTATCAATGCTTTACAACATTATCGTAAGAAATATGGTATGGATATAACTGATAAAGAATTAAAAAAACAATATTCTAATTACATTCAAAATGCTAAATTACAAGCACAACAACAAACAACTAACAATTAATGGAGTGTGTAAAAATTTCTGTGTAAATGGAACTTTCCACGATAGGAAGTAAGTTATTATTCTTACTTCTTTTTTGTTA
>CANRCO010000098.1 GCA_947629125.1 uncultured Bacilli bacterium
TAAATTCATTAATGTAACGCCATTTATAACATACAAGTTATAAAAAACATAAGCGTGCACAGTTATAATTACGGTAAAAAGGGCAAATATTGCTCTTTCTTTTTTAGTTGATGGCATTAAATTCACCTCCTTAATTTTTTCATTAAAAAAAACACATATAATAATCCTTAGTTCCGTAATCAGATTTACAAGCAAGGATTGCTCTACATGTGTCGTCTAATAAATAAAAAAAATTGCCAAAAACAATTATAGCATTATTTAATTTTTTATGTAAGCAAAAGTTTTTATTTTTTTATTAAATGTAAAAAATAAACCAGTACATGGTCTATTTTAAAAATTTAAATTTTATTTATAACTTTCTTAATCTTAAAGCATTAAAAACTACACACAAACTAGAAATCATCATTGCAGCACTAGCTATCATTGGATTTATTTCTAAACCAATATTTTTAAATAATCCAATAGCAATTGGAATCATTAAAAGGTTATAAAAGAATGCCCAAAATAAATTTTGTTTAATATTCTTTAATGTTCTTTTTCCCATATTTAAAAAAGTTAAAATACAATTTATATTATCATTAGTAATTATTGCATTTGCAGAATTTGCAGCAATATCTGTACTATTATTAAAACTAATTCCAATATTAGCTGTTAATAAAGATGGAGCATCATTAATACCATCACCAACCATTACAACTTTTCTTCCTGCATTTTGTAACTCTTTGATATATTTAGTTTTATCGCTAGGCATTACGTTTGCCACTACTTCATCAATACCCAATTCTTTACTAATAATTTTTGCAGTGATTTCATTATCTCCTGTTAACATAATAATCTTATAATTTAATTCTTTTAATTTTTTTATTGTATTTTTAGCATCTTTTTTTATTATATCTTTTACCCCAATTAAACCAATTATATTATTATCTTCTAATATATAAATAATACTATTGCCGTCATTAGAAAGTTTTAGCTCATCTGCTTTATGTATATTTTCTATATTATCTAAAATTTTACTATTTCCTAAATAATATTGTTTATTATCAATATTAGCTTTTATTCCAAGACCAGATATTTCTTTGTAATTCATAACATTTAATTCATTTATTTTAAATTTAACAAATGATTTAGATATTGGATGAGTAGAATTACTTTCAATATTAGCAACAATGTTTAATAATTCTTTATCATTATAACTAGAATAATTATACATTTTACTTACCTTTAATTCTCCATAGGTAAGAGTTCCTGTTTTATCAAAAATAATTGTATCTATATGTGATGCTATTTCTAATGTTTCACTTGTTTTAACTAAGATATTTTTCTTAGCAAGTGCACCTATAGAAACCACAATAGCTAAAGGCGTAGCAAGCCCTAAACTACAAGGACAAGCAACAACAAGTACTGTTACCAAATGAATGATACTATCATTTAATGAAAAGCCTAAAATCAAATAAATTAAAAATGTCAAAATAGCTATTATTAAAACAAAAGGAACAAAATAAGCACTTACTTTATCAGCAACTCTGGAAATAGGCATTTTGGAATTACTGGCTTCATAAACTAAATGTATCATTTCTGAAATAGTTGAATGTGGTCCAATTTTTAAAGCTTTATACTCTACTATACCATCATAGTTAATAGAACCCGCAACAATTTTATCACCTTTTTTCTTTTTACTAGGTTTAGATTCGCCAGTAATAAAAGATTCATCAAAGTGAGCAGTACCCTTTACTATTTCGCCATCTACAGCCACTTTCATTCCTGGTTTTACAATTAAAATATCATTCTTTTTAACCTCATCTATAGTTACTTTTTTTTCACCATCTTTAGTTTTTAATAAAGCACTTTCTGGTGTTACCTCTACAAGTTCTTTAATAGCTTCTTTAGTTTTATTCTTACTATTTTTATCAATATATCTTCCCAATTTAATAAAGAGAATAATCATACAAACAGATTCAAAATATAAATTATCTACTTGCATATGATTGCCTAGCATAATTAAAATCATATTGACAAAGCTATAAATAAAGCTAACAAGTACACCAAGAGTTACCAATGTATCCATATTTGGTGATTTATGATTTAAATTTTTAATACCTGCGATAATAATATCTCTACCAAAAATTAAGTATGGTACAGTAAGTAAACATAATGCTAATGCATAATTATTAGGATGAGTTTCCATATTTAAAAATGGGATTACTGGTAAATGTAACATACAAGACATAGAAATATACATAATTAAAATAATGAGTACACTAAATGCAATTAAATAAATTTTACTATTATCTTTTTTATTTTCTTCTTTTTCGTTATAAATTCCACCATATTTGTACCCTGAAGAAACAATATATTTTCCAAGAGTTTCTATATTAATATTATCATCATAATAAATAAGAGCTTGACCTAAAACTAAATTTACCGAAACATCAATAATTCCTTGTTGTTTTTTTATATATTTCTCTACATGATTAGAACAAGCAGAGCAAGTCATCCCATCTACTTTTAATATTATTTTTTGCAATTTAATCTTCCTTTATAATTTCATAGCCAAGATTTGTAATTGTTTCTTCAACTAAATTTTTATCTACTTCTTTTTTTAAAGAAATTGTTACTAAATTTTTCTTACTACTAGCATTAACTTTAATAACACCATCAATATTCATTAAAGCATTTTTTACTCTATTTTCACAACCGCTACATACCATACCATTAACTTTTAATACTAATTTCTGCATAATTCCTCCTTATTTATTAAACCTTTTAAATAAACTTACAATTTCATCAATTGAATCAAGATTGCCATTTATTAAATCATCACTAATACAACTGTATAAATGGTCTTCTAATATTATATTTGATAAATTTCTAATAGCTTTTTCTACTGCAGCTAATTGGATTAATACATCATTGCAATAGATATCTTCATTTATCATTTTTCTAATGCCCTTAATTTGACCATCTATACGATTTAACCTATTATTAATAAGTTCTATATCTTTTTTCCCTCTATGATTTTTTCTGTGGTGACATAAATTTTCTTTCAATACTCCACCTCCACCACAATTATTATATTACAGATATTTAAATTTTAAAATAAGGGGGTATAATTTTTTAAACCTTTATTTTACTAAATACAATCATATAAAAAAGTAAACTTTGCAAAAATCTGCTGATAAAAAACTTATGATTTCAACAAAATGAAGCCATCGACTCCTTTAGATGACTATTAAATTTTAATCCTTTATGTATCTTACTAGCATTTTTTCTTTAAAAACAAACAATTTTTACCTTTTTTAATTAAAATAATTTAAAAAATAATTTTATTTATATTAAATTTTGCTACCTAAATGCTACCTAAAATTTTACTTGATAATCTTACTCATA
>CANRCO010000099.1 GCA_947629125.1 uncultured Bacilli bacterium
TGCTTATATTGTAGGTAAAAAAGACTTAATTAAGTTATGTGGGGAAACTTAACCTTACCAGGTGAAGGTAAGGATGTAGGACCAACCCTAGGAATTAATAAAAGTTTTTTACAAGGGTTATATCTTGCTCCGAAAGTCGTAGCTAATAGTTTAAAAGTAGCTGTTTTTACTAGTAAAATATTAAGTGAGTTAAATTATAATGTTGAACCAAAATTTGATGAAGAACGAGTTGATATAGTTCAAAATATTATTTTTAATAACCGCGAAGATTTAATAAAATATGTAGGGGGCATACAAAAAGGTAGTGCCATAGATTCTTTTGTAGTACCACTACCTAGTGCAATGCCTGGTTATGATGATGATATTATTATGGCTAGTGGTTCTTTTGTTCAAGGTTCAAGCATTGAAATTTCTTGTGATGGACCATTAAGAGATCCATTTGTAGCTTATCAACAAGGTTCACTTACTTATGAATATGGCAAAATTGCTGTTTTAATAGCTATTCAAGAATTAGTGAAAAATGAAAAATAAATACAAGATGACAAAAGAAGATAATATCTTTTTTGCTAAAAGAAAATTAACAGATAATATCTATAAAAGTGCTGTTATTGATTATATTAAATAAGTTCATTTCCAAATAGGTAAAGGGCAAAATATAAAACCTTTAGGAGAATTTAGAGAAAAAGTTGTTGGTATTATGGGAACAACATGGAGATGAAAATTACCAAGTGAATGTGATTATGAATCTGAATTGCAAGAAATCTTAAATATCGAAAACGAATTAGAAAGATGTTTAACTTTATTTGTTGGATTCAAAGAAGTCAGATGTTTCAAGATGGAAATAAACGTTTGGTTAATTTGATAGCAAATAAAGAAATGATTAGATTGGGTCAGGGTATAATAGCTATTCCGGTTGAAAAAATAGGTGATTATTTAACATTGCTTATTGAATATTATGAAACAAATGATTTAATCAAATTAAAAAATTGGTTATATGAAAATTGTATTGATGGTGTAGAATAAAAAAACAACTAAAAAAGACAATTTTTGACAATGAACAAATGTACTTGACAAAAGACATTTATTCAATTAAAATGAAAAGCAAATTGGAAGAAATCCGATTTTAGTAAGGGGAAGTGTTTATGAAAAACAAAGAAAAGCTATATTATTCAATAGGAATAGCAGTAATTATAGCGATAATTGTCTTTTTATGCGTAGTATTTTTCAATAGAAAATATACAATAACTATGTATAATGATGGAGAAGAGTATAAGGTAAGTAAAATAGAAAAAGGGGAAAAATTAAAATTACCAGAAGCTCCAGAAAAAGAAGGATATACCTTTAGTGGATGGTATGTCGATGGAAAAGAATTTGACAGTGATACAAAAATAACAAAAGATTTAGAGTTAGAAGCTAAATGGGTAAAGAATACTTATACTGTAATTTTTAAAACAGGAACAGGTAACGACATAACAAAAAAAGTAGAATATAAAGATACAGTAGCAAAACCAAGTAATCCAACAAAAGAGGGCTATGAATTTGCTGGATGGTTTATAGGTGAAGAAAAGTACGACTTTGCAACTAAAGTAACAAAAGATTTAGAAATAACTGCTAAATGGACAAAAGTAGAATCTAAAAAATCTGATGTTAAAAAAGCAACAACTGATAATACACCTAAAGCTGTAAGTTATAAAGTAGAACATTATCTAATGAATACTTTAGGTAAGTATAGTAATGAACCAAGTTATGTGGATTCATTTACAACTATGAGTGGCATGGTTGTTACTCCAACAGTTCGTAGTTATAAAGGATTTACCTCACCAAGTGTTCAAACAGTAACTGTAGGAAATAACACAGTTGTTAAATATTATTATACTAGAAATAAGTATAAATTAGAATTAACTAAAGAAGACGGTGAAGGAATTACTGCAGTTAAAGGCTCAGGAACATATTATTATGATGAAGATGTAGTAATTGAAGCAACTTTACATGAAGGTTATTCATTTGCTGGATGGATAGAAAATAAAAAAGTAAAAGATAGTAAAGCTCAAACTACTATTAAGATGACTGATAGCAATATGAGTTTAGAAGCAACTTCTAAAATTAATAAATATAATGTTACATTTGATTTAAATGGTGGAAAAGAAACTATTGCAGCTCAAGAAGTAACATATAATGAATTAATTGAAAAAGTAGAAAATCCAACAAAAGAAGGATACGATTTTGTCGGATGGACTTTAGATGGAGCTGAATTTGATTTTAATACGCCAATGCCAGCTAAAGATATTACTTTAGTAGCTAATTGGAAGTTAGCTGATACAACAGTAATATTCTATAATGAAGATGGTTCACAATATCAAATGTATACAAATGTAAAAGATAAAGTTACTGAACCAGAAAATAATCCAACAAAAAAAGGATATACATTTGCTGGTTGGTATACAAAAGAAAATCAAAAATTTGATTTTGATACTGATACAATGCCAACAAGTGGAGGATTAGAATTAACAGCACATTTTACAGCTAATAAATATACAGTAAAATTTGATGCTAATGATGGAACTGGTTCAATTACTGACCAAACTTTCACATATGATGAAGAACAAGCTTTAACAGAAAATAATAATTCTATTACTCGCGAAGGATATACATTCCAAGGATGGAGTGAAGAAAAAAATTCTAACAAAGTTAAATACACTGATGGTGAAAAAGTTAAAAATTTAACAGATAAAGCAGATGAAGAAGTTACATTATATGCGGTATGGAAAGCAAATGAAATAACGATTACATATCACTCTAATACCACAAAAGAAGAAACAAAAACTCAAACATTTACTATGAAATCTACTTCACTAGAAGAAAATTCATTTAAAAATGAAATAAAAATAGATTATATATATACTGCTGCAATTGATGATTTCATTAAAGAAAATAATACTAGTGAAACTAAAGAATTAATTTTTGATAGTTGGTGTACAGAAAATCAAAATGATTGTGATTCTAGTAATATAATTAATGAATTAAAAGAAATGTTAAAACAAGGAAATGGTACTTTAGATTTATATGCTAAGTGGAAAGCAACTGAAATAAATTTAGATGTTAATCCTGAATTAACTAAAAAAGCTATAATTGCATCATATCATAAAGGTTATAAATTTAATGGTTGGTATGTTGATGATGAAAAATTAGAAGACAACAAATATAATGCTGATAAAGATACAACTATTGAAGCAAGATGGATAATGATAATGGATTTTGATGAATATTTTAAAGAATTCTTTGGATTAGAAAAAGATAATTATGA
>CANRCO010000100.1 GCA_947629125.1 uncultured Bacilli bacterium
TGAGCAAAAGAAATAAATTCTACTTGATGATTTTGCGAAACATAAACAACTGAATCAAATAAATGAGAATCATCTCCGGGAATATACTCTTGAATTATCAAATCTTTTTCATAACCACTATTTTTTAATATTGTTATGGTTTTATTTAATTCTTGCTTATTATTTATTTTATATATTTTACATTTTCCTAAAAAGTCTAAATGATTATAACTTACTACATCGGCTGGTTTAATAATCAAAGGATATCTTAAATTAATATTTAAAGGTTCTTTTTGATTTACATTATAAATATAAGTTTTTGGTAAATCTAATTTTTGATGATATTTTTGGTAAAATTCTTTTTTATCAATAAAACTTTTAAAAATAGGAAAATCAGGGTAATTAAAAATATAGTTTTTAGCTATATTTTTTTTATTTTTAACAATAAATTCTGCATATGTTTCGTTACTGCTAATAAGAAGAATTTTTTTATCTAAAAAATTATTAGCTAGTTCATTTAATTTTCGAATAAAAACTTTTTCATGCCAAATATTTTTATCATAAATTATATTGAGAATTTTTGAATAATGGGTAAAATCACGTTTTTCTTTAGCCAAGACATAAGCTTTTTTATGATAAGCTTCATAGCAACATCTTGCTAAATAGTATGCATTAATATCACTACCAACAATCATTACCTCAAAATTCATGGAGTCACCCTTTTTCTAATATTTTATCTCATCTTTTACTCCTTTTGATAAATGCAAACGAACAACTCGACTACTAATTTGATTAAATAAATGATAGGCATTTATATTTAACCTACTTGTTACATCCTTGATACTTATATTATGTCCAAAAATTTCAACTTCATCACCTATTTTTGTATTTTTTTTCACTTTTACCATCAACATATCCATTGAATCGGCTAAAATATCACATAATTCATTATTTATCCAAACATATTTAAAAGCTTTTGTAACACCATCGGCATAGCCAATTGGCAAAGTAGCTACATCCATTTCTTCTTTAATTAAAATATTTGCTCCATAACCAACAAATTCATTTGGCAATACTTTGCGAATACTCATAACTTTAGTTTTTAAAACAAAAGCTGTTTTTAATTTTAAATCATTTTGTCTAGTAGTAGGACTTATATTATATTTATTTGTTAAATAATTTTTTTTCATTTTTTGATAAAATTTTTCTTCTGGTAAACTTTGATTAAATCCAAACATTATTATTCCTAGACGAATACCATTGCAAAAAGAAATTTTAGGATGGTTGACTAAAGTTAGAGAACGACCTAAATGTACGATAGGAATTGTTTTTAAATCAATATCTTTAGTTAATTCTTCAAAATTTTTTAATTGAATATCCCAAAATGGGTCACTAATACCACTAGTTGCAAAATGAGAATAGATACCTTCCAAATATAGATATTTAGCATTATTAATTAATTCATAAGCACTTTTAACTTCTTGTCTTTTTTTAAAACCCAAACGATTCATACCAGAATCTATTTTTAGATGAATATTTAATTTATCTTTAATTTCTAATTTCATTAAATCTTCTAAATATTTTAAACTTTCAACTGTAATAGTTATTCCATTATTAATACAATCATAGATATATTCAATATCTATTGGTTCTAAACATAAAATAGGAATTTCATTATTATATTTACGTATTTGTAAACATTCTTCAAAACTAGAAACTGCTAAATAATTAATGCCCCCAGCTATCAAATTATTAACTACATATATACCATGGTTATAGGCATTGTTTTTCACTACTCCAATATAATATTGATAATCATTATATTTTTTTGTAATTTCTTTTATATTATTAGTTAATATATCACCATCAATTTCAGCATAAGTTTTACGATACATATTATTCCCTACCTTTATAAAAAAATTATAGCATTATTTTAAACATAAAAAAACTAGTTTATGAATTTATTTTCTTTACTAGTTTGTCTATTTTTTTAAAGTTAAAACTTATTATTGATGATTTATGGGACTACCACAATTAGTACAGAATTTAGCATTTTCATCTACTTTTGCTCCACAAGATGTACAAAATCTATTTTTAACTTCATTTACTACTGGACCATTAGTTATATTAATTGGTTGGTTTATATTTTGCATTGGTACTTGATTAACAACTTGATTAGGTATAGTTGAATTATTTAAACCATTATTAGTAACATTCATATTATTACCAACAATATTAGGAGTATTGACATTAGAAATGTTATTATTACCAACTATATTTGGAGTATTTATATTAGCATTATTAACCATGCTATTATTAATATTTGAATTAGCTACATTATTATAATTATTATTTGGATTTGGATTATAAATATTATTAGTGTTATTATCAGTTCTAAAAATAATAACATCTCCTGGGCTATTACCTATGTATTCACTTTTTCCAAATGCCAACATAGGATAAAAAATTATTGGCGCTAAAATTAATCCAACTGCAAAACCCGTACCTTTGCCAAAACTACGAGCTAAACCACTATTTAATTTAAGCGAAAAATATAAAGATAATATTAAACTTAAAAAGTTACCAACATATGGAATAAATCCACTAACCACCACTATCAATATCCACCAAGGACTAACATCTACTATATCACATAATGTATATAAATTATATATTGGAACAAATGCCGCCCAGCCAGGTTTACCAGCTTTTTTAAATATTCTATAAATAAATATATATTCAAATAAAACAAAAACAAGAGCCATCAAAACAAATGCTAACATTATACTTAAAATAAATTTAATCATTGTGTCTTCAGACATATTATCAACTACCTTTATGTTTTCAATATATCATAAATTATGACAAATTACTATTTTTTTATATGGAAAAAAATGTATAACGTTAACCACATTAAAATAGTAATCTGATGACTAACTTAAAAATTTTTTTGCTTCACTAAAGCTAGTTTTTTTATCAAATTTATTTCGAAACTAAGAAATTCATTACTAAGTCAATTAATATATTTTTTTCTTTAGGATTGGACTGAGCGATAAGTAATGTAATTGCAACAAGTGTATTGTTATCAATAATTTGTCCTTTCTCATTGTATAAAATATTATAGAATTTTAAGAAATATATAAATAATGTTGCAGCTATTCTTTTATTTCCATCAATGAAAGTATGATTTTTAGTTA
>CANRCO010000101.1 GCA_947629125.1 uncultured Bacilli bacterium
CCGAAACGTCCTCCGACAATATTATAAGATTTACCTAAACTCGCTACAACATCTAAATATAACGGTTCACCAACACTACCTGCTTCCTTAGTTCGGTCAAGAACAGCGATATTTGTAACAGTTTTAGGTAAAACTTCTTGTAAATAAGTAGCACTAAAAGGTCGGTATAAATGAACTTCAACTACTCCGATTTTTTTACCTTTTTTTACTTGGTCAGCAACAACTAATTTAATAGTATCAACAACACTACCCATTGCAATAATAATATTTTCAGCATCACTTGCTCCATAATAATTAAATGGACGATAATTACTATGCATTATTTCATTTATTTTTTGCATATAATAGTTAACAGTATCAGCTACTTTTAAATAAGCATTATTACGTGCTTCACTTGAGGCAAAATAAATATCTTCATTTTCGGCTAAGCCTCTACTTATATTATTACCTATATATAAACTTTTTCCTTTAAATTTTTCTAAAGCATCATAATTAATTAATTTTAATAACTTATCAGTTGGTAACTCTTCTACCACATTTAACTCATGACTAGTGCGAAAACCATCGAAGAAATGTAAAAAAGGTAAACTACTTTCAATACTGGCTAAATGAGCTACGGCTGCTAAGTTTTGGGCATCAGCTACATTGGTGCTAGCAAGCATACAAAAGCCAGTGGTTCGAGCTTGATAAATGTCTGAATGGTCACCAAAAATACTTAAGGCGTGAGTGGCTACACTTCGAGCAGCAACATGAATAACTCCGGGTAACATCTCACCCGCCATTTTATACATATTAGGTAGCATTAACATTAATCCTTGGCTCGATGTAAAAGTGCTGGCTAACGAACCAGTGATTAAAGCTCCATGCATTGCTCCCGCTGCTCCAGCTTCACTTTGCATTTCAACTAATTTAACTTTTTCATTATATAAATTTCTTTTATCACTATTAACTAATTTATCAATATTAGAAGCCATAGGACTAGCAGGAGTAATTGGATAAATAGTACAAACTTCACTAAAAAGATAAGCAATATTACTACAAGCGGTATTACCATCAATAATTTTTTTCATAGGTACTCCTTTCTATTCTTTTTTTAAAATACTATAAAGCATAGCCATAGTTACCGGTAAACTAAAGATACCTGGTAAAGCATAACGAAAGTAAGTATTAACTGGTGAGGCAAAACAAACAAGGATTAGACTAAATGCTACACTTAAAACAATTAAATAACGGCTCTTTTTTTGTTTTAATAATAGATAAGCTAAATATAAATATAGCCATGTAGTAAAACCAATATTAACAAATAAACCTAAAACAGGAATATATGGATAACTTAAACCATAATTTTGTAATATATTTCGACTAAAATCTAACTTATTATAATGATAATCAATATTATCTAAACTTAATCTTTTATCATATTTATAATAAATATACCAATTAGTTGTATTAGGATAAAAATAACCATAAGTATTATCTAAAGTAGCTTCTACATAGGTAATCGGATGCTTCTTTAGTTGTTGCAACCAAACAATAAAATATTTTTTTAAATCATTACTAGTAGCGTATTTATTAAATTCATTTTTAACTGGGTCAGCTATATTAGTTTTATATCTTTTTGCTAATGTATCATAATTTAATATTTTATCAATTGCTTTTTGTTCTTCCTTAGTTACTTCTTTGGGATAAGTCTTAACATAGCGAGCCGTCTGTTGAAAAGGAATAGATAGCATTTCTCTAATACTACCATCCGTTATTTTTAAAGATGGTAATAAAATTTTAGTATAAGAATAATAACTACCAACAACTAATAAAAAGATTAACAATAGTACTTTTTTATTTTTTAAACTTATTAAAAATAAGAATGGAAAACTAAGAATAATTGTATAAATACCATTATTACGTAATAAAGTTACTAAAATCATCACACCAATTAATAGTAAATATTTCCACCATTTATAATTATTATTTTTTATTAAATCAAATAACATCATAATATAAAGTAAGATAAAACTACCAAATAATACATCTTTAACCGGACTCATTGCATATAAAGGAAATACGGGTATAAAGGCGTACATACCTAGCATAATTACCTTAAATATATTAGGACTTTTTAACTTAGTTAAATATTTTATAGTATAAGCTAAAGTACTAGCTAAGATAATTATTTGCATGATACTATACATAAATAAACCTAAATTAGCACTACCAAGTAATGTACCAATTTTTACACAACCACCTAATAAAACTGTATGAAATACGGGATGATGATTAGTAATTGTTACACTATCATCTAACATAATGGCATAATCACTATATTTAGTACGAATTCCCATAAATTGTTTAATTTGAAAACTTGGGTCCGGTGATAATATCGCAGGATAAAAACTTATTATGTATGGTAACCAACAAATAATTATAATAATAAAACTATATAAAAAAGGATGTTTATTAAATTTTTTAACTAATTTATTATTCTTTAATGAATCTAATTTTTTTTCTTTTAAAACAAATTTATCTAACAAAGTTATTATTGTATAAAAAAGAGTTGTTAAACTTATTAATTTAATTAAAGAAATTAAAATAAAGTAAAAATTACCAAATACAAAGTTAAAGCTGTGACTATTTTCAAAACTATAACCAATAATCATAAATAAGCTTAATAGGATACTTAAACTTAACTTTAGTTTACTAATTTTTTCTTTTTTTAAATATTTATCATAAATAATATAAATAAATACTGTACATAGTAATATACCTAGAAAATTAATATTAGTATCTCTTAAAATAATATCTTTTTGGTCTAAAGGAACAAATAAACTAAAACTTGTCAATATAGCTAAGATAAAATTAATAAACTTTTTCATTTCATCACCTATTACTACTTTAATTTTACCAAATTGCTTTTTTATTGTCTATGCCAAAAGAAAAAACTAACAGTTGTTAGTCTAAATCAAAAATTTTTTATATAAATTTTAAATTAGTCAGTATATGTATTTTAAATTAGTCGCTATTTATATTGTCTATAACCCAATTATTATTTTCATTTATAATTTCAAATTTGTAAGATTTGGTTGTACTTTCAGTTATCCATGATTCATTACCATCAACTAAAATTGTATA
>CANRCO010000102.1 GCA_947629125.1 uncultured Bacilli bacterium
GTAAATTCTTTACCATTTACTAAAGAATATTCATAAGAAACTTCACCATCACTATAAGATAAATTAGCTGTAAGGTGTCCAATATAATTTGCTTGTTTATTTATCTTTTGGTGATCATTATAAAAATTAATATGAAAAATATCCAACCTTAATAAATTTTCTAAATTTTCTTTTATTTTATCTTTTTCATCATAATTTTCAATTAAATACTCAACAAAGTCATAATAAACATTATGATAATTACGAGTACGTATAGTATATAATAACAAATCTTCAATACCATAACAATCTTGGAATTTCTTAATTACAGGATTAGCTTTGACTATATGAATATATTTATTAAATATAATCTTTTTAAAAATAGATAATTTACCAGAAACACAATAATGTAAATCTTGATAATCAATTGATTTTGAATCTTTTTGATAACAAAAATATAATTGTTTAATAAATCTTTGTAATTCAATTAATTCTTTTGGCTCTAAATCAATAAGTTCTAATGCAAATTTAGTTCTAATATTATTATTATAATATTCCTCGTTCATAATTTCCTTCTTTCCAACAATTTATTATATTTATTTTAATCAAATTGTCAATCTTTTTTAGCTAATTTTTCCTTAAGCAAACGGATTAAAGTAATTAAAATAAAATTTAAAAAAGTTATAGCAAATAAAGCCAAATAAGTACTAACTAAATTTTTAGTAAAATAATAATAAACAAAAGGTAAGAAAGAAATTAAGTTAACTAGAAGCATTTCTTTATAATTATTTTTTATACAAGCTAGTTTTTTAATTTCGTGTTTAGTATCATATAAACTATTAATATAAAAGTATAAATTCATAACTAAAAATAAATATTGACAAACAAATAATTTATCAAAATTAGAAAAGTAGATAAAAATCAAAATGATAATTAGAGCATCAATTCTAAATTCTTTAAAGAAATTTTTTTTAAGCCATTCTAAAGCTGGTAATTTTTGATAATCAATACTTCGATAAATATCTAATAAATTAGCATAAAAATTAATTATCCAAGGAATAAAAGTAATTAAAATAATTAGTTTATTCAAGATTATCCCTCCTTTTTGCATATAAACAACCACAATAATCCTGACGATATAAATCATAACTTTTCGCTAGTTCAATGCTTTTTTTATAACCATCATTTTTTTTAAAATCACTCACTAAATAGTTTAGATGATACTTACTCGCTAAAGAAATACCAATCTCATTAATTAGAGCACTATTTTTATGAGGACTAACTGTTAAAGTAGTACCAAAATAATCATAATTTAATTCTTGGGCTTTTTGGGCTGTATACTCTAACCGTAAATTAAAGCATTTACTACATCGTGCTCCACCCTCTTTTTCATTTTCTAAGCCTTTAACCACTTTATGATAACTTTCATTATCATAATCACAATCCAATATATCTAATTTATTAATACTTTTAAAATTATTAATAAATTTAATTTGTTCATTTTTTCTTTTTTCATATTCAGCATATGGTTCTATATTAGGATTATAATAAAGGATAGTTATATTAAAATACTTAGTTAGATAACTAATAACATAACTACTGCAAGGTCCACAACAACTATGAAGTAATAAATTGGGAACATAATCTAAACTTTCAATTATAGCTTCTAACTCTTTTTGATAATTAATTTTCATTGGGAATAACCTCCGGAACTTTTAAAGAAGAATATGGCGTAAAATAGTAATTATCACTATTATAAGAATCTAAATATAATACTCCTTTTTGATTATTGGCAATAGCTTTATATATTTCTAAATAATTATTTAACTGACGAATATTAACCGTATTTATATAAACCGTATTACCATCATTCATTAAAAGAGAAAACCGTTTATCATCAATAACATTTTCCCCACTTTTACTAGGAGAATATTCGATTTCACTAATTAAATAGATTATATCGCTATCAACTTTCTTTAAACTTTTAATAAATTCCTCATAAATTTTTTTAGGAACTTCATTAATTAAAAGAGGAATACCTAAAAAATTATTATTATCAATTTCTTTACCATTAGATAAAACAGCTTTTCCTTTACTATTTAAAAATAATACTTTTGCTTCATCAATTTTAATAGTGATACTACCAAAAGGATTAAGGCGAACTTTAACTTCATTAACTAAATCTAATTTTTTTAAATTCTTCGTTATTTTATGGGGACGAATCTGCCACATTACTGGATAATTTTTTAATTTAGCAGTTGTAATAACTTCATTATCTGTTAAATAAGTAGTACCAGTAATATAAATATTTTTTAAATGAAAATTAACTATTTTAAAACACAAGAAAACTATTATTATTAAAATTAATAACATTATAAATAAGGCTTTAACATTTAAATGATATTTCTTTTTAACTTTTTTTGTTTTCTTTGCCATATTAATCCTTCCAAACATAATAATCTTAGAACAAAAAGTAAAACAAATAATTGAAATTATTATTTTTGTTTCACTTTAAGGAACCTCACGATTCCTTTTTCCTGGTTCACTGGAGTTCCCTCCTCCACAGGCCTAACTTCCGATGGTCGCCACCGTACCTTGTTTTATCCTAACTCATTTGATAACTTTTAAATAGTCCTTCTACCATTATATTTATACTCGCATTTATATCTCTATCTATTTCTAATCCACATTTATTACATTTATATTTTCTTCTTTTTATATCTTTCATTTCTTTTTCTTTATGATTGCATCTTGAACATGTTTGACTACTTGCATAATACCTATTTACTTGATAATATCTCTTCCCTAACCATTGGCATTTATACTTTAGTCTTCTTATTATTTCTCCCATTGTAGAGTTAGTTATCGATTTTCTTAAATTCTTTTTTGCTTCTTTTATCATTGTTTTTATGTTTAAGTCTTCACTTATTATTATGTCATAAGCTTTTACTATTTTACTTACAATTTCTTCATTTGTTTTAATTCGGGCATTTTTTAATTTTCTATATATTTCTTCTAATTTAATTTTAGTTTTATAATAATTTTTACTACCTTTTATTTTTTTAGATAAATTTCTTTGTAATCTTTTTATT
>CANRCO010000103.1 GCA_947629125.1 uncultured Bacilli bacterium
TTCAATTTCAACTGGTCACAATTTGTGACCGTTTCATTTCCTTCATCTTTTAATCGACCTTTTAATACATTCCAGTAATGTCTAGGATTTTTACTATCAGTTAGAACTCTTACAATATCAACTACACTGATAAAATATTTTTCACTTTCTTTATCCCAAATAATTCTAATTGTTTCATTATTAAATATTTTATTTATTAAATGCATTTTATCTTGATTCATACCAAACCCTCCTTGATAATAGCATTATATAACAAGAACATTTGTTTGGCAAGTTTTTTTTAATATATTTAAATAATTATACAAAAAAAAGCAAACTAAATAGTCTGCTTATAAAATTTTTAATGTATAATTTATTATATTTTTCATCACTAAGTCATAATCACTCATTTGATGTATCCTCACCTAATACTTTTACTGCTATGTGGTTAAAGCTAGTTTGTCAAATATATTTTTTATTTTCCAATTTTTCTTTTTCGGACAAATATTGATAGTTAAGATTATTTTGATTGCTAATTACTGATTTGCCAAGTTCTTTTTCTAAATTATCACGCGTATTTTTAGCAATTTTTCCACCTCGTTTTGCAATTGCTTTATTTTGATTTAAACCATAAGATTTATACTTTTTGGCAAGTTCTCTTGTTGCTGTTTCTCCTAAATCTGTTAAAAGAACTTCTAAATCTGTCATATTATCTCTTAAAGATTCTTTTCTAATACCTTTATATGCTTTATATTCATTTGCTTTCATACCAGACCATTCTTTGTAAATTTCATTAGTTAAAATTGCATATTCCTTATTTTCAGTTATTCCTCCTTCTTTCCAAACATCAGTTAGTTTATTTCTATCAAGTATTCCTTTTAACCTAGATTCAATCCATTTATCTGGATATCTTCTTTTTCGATAATAATCTATGGCTCTTCTAATGGCAATTTCAGGGTCAAATACTTCATCAATTCTTTCACTACCTAAATTAGCAAGCCATAACTTAAATGGTTCTGCTTTAGGACTCGGAACAGATTCTATAAGTCTTAAAACGCCTTTAGTATCTAAAGCATCTCTTAATCTATTTTTTCCATCTGGAGCTTTCATTTTCAACTGACTACATTTTGTAGTCAGTTCACTACCTTCTTGTTTTAGCCTATTCTTCAACACAGACCAATATTTTCTTGGATTGCTGCTATCAGTTAAAACAGAAATTACATCTACAACACTAAAATAATAATCTTCCTTTTCACTATCCCAAACACATTTTATTTCTTTACCTTCAAATAAGTTTGAGATAGTTTCCAATTTGTTTTGCTTCATACCAAATCCTCCTTGATAATAGCATTATATAACGAGAACATTTGTTTGACAAGATTTTTTTAATATTTTTAAATAATTATGCAAAAAAAGCAAACTAAATAGTCTGCTTATAAAATTTTTAATGTATAATTTATTATATTTTTAAGAATTCAACTGTCTTTCAAATTCATTTTATTATTTTAGATATCACTTTTCTTTTAACATATTCGTTAACAAATGCTTGTTCTTCTTGTCTGGCATTATCTTCAAATACTTGATCTGGAATACTTATTTCTTTTCCTAAATACTGATATAAATCATAAGCATGACGAAATTCATGAATATTAACTTTAGCTGTATGTAAATTAACAATAGCAGGAACATTAACACGAAATTTACTTAAACGATTATGTTCATCACACTTAATATTAACAAGATAAAAACTAGAAGTATCAGGATTATGACTATCTAATATTGTTATATTAGGTTCGATATAAGGCCAAAAATCATTTGGATAGTTAAAATAATTAATGATATCACTAAAAGTTAAAGTAAGACCTATCGCTTCTAACATATAAGTATTTATTTCATTTAAAAGTTTAAATGAACGATATGGTCTTTTAGTTTGGATAGAATTAAAATTTAAAGTCCCTACTTTAACCTCTAATAAAGCATCAACAAAGTAAGATAAAGTATTATTATTTATGTCTATAATTTTATTTAAAAACTTATATACTTCTTCACTATCCATAATCATTCCTTGTTTAATTATAAAGTTATAAAGATGATTAGATGTAATGAAAGATTCATAATATTCTTTTAACATTTTTACTGTATCAATCGTAGTATCATTAATACCAAAAGATAATAAGCTATTAAAAAAAGTATCTATTCCTTTTCTTAAAATAACTAGATAAGCTTGCCAATCAGTTCTTTTAATATCTTTAATATCAGTTATTAAATCGTTATATTCTATTTTTTCCATATCTCAATCACTTGGGAGTTATTATAACAAAGTAAAAAGAATAATACTAGTTTTATCTAGTAATTACTGCTAAAATAGACATTGATGTAAATAAACTTGACTATCTAAGTTTTATCAATACTTTTTTCATAAAAATATTATATTATGACAAAAATCATGAAAATAGCTCTTTTCATATCTTTATATTTCATAATTTACATCATTCCTAATAATAAAATTATACCATAAAAAAGGTATCTCCTATATGAGATAACCATTTTATTATCGACTTTTTCCTTTATAAGATATGTCTTGTTTAAAGGAATATAATCTATCTAATTGTTCTTCATTAATTTGTATTACTTTTCCGCCTTTAGGATTAATTTCTATGCCTCCAAAAACAATCCAAATAGCATCCATAGGAATATCAGGCATACTTGCATCCCCGTCAGTAAATATTATTTTATTTTCCACTCTTCTAGTAAAAGCTCGAACGGCTACATCAAAGTCAGTTCCTCCTCCGCCTTCAAATCTCATGTTTTCAATATCTTCTTCAGTTCTTATTTCATGAAATCCATAAAACTCTGTATCAAAACATCCAACTTTTACTTTTGA
>CANRCO010000104.1 GCA_947629125.1 uncultured Bacilli bacterium
TTATAGTGAGTTTGATTTGCTTCTTTTTCACTTTTTATATTTTCTCTTTTTAATTTAGACTCTGTTTGGGTTATTCTAAATAAATTAGTAGCAAGTTCTTCACTACCCATATTATCTAAAATATCTTCGCGATATCTTAAACCTTTTCTTTTGGCAATATCATCTGCTGTTTCGCCATTATATAATCCCTTATAACCATAATTGTGAAATTTATCAAAGTTTTTAACACCAGCATTTTTAGCAACTTGATTTAATGAATAATTACCTTTTCTAGTTAAATTTCTTTGATAAAATCTCTTTTCATCTTCTGATAATTTACTATACTCCAATTCAGTAATTTCTTGCTTTCTTGTTTGAATGGCAAAATAAGTTTGTCCAAGTGCTACCGATTTTTTTCTAGGATTTGCATTTTGAACTATCAAATAACAAGCATATCTAGATAATTTGTAATCAATTTGTTTTCTTTTAGCTCCTGAACCAATATTAACCATTTTTCCCACTTGGGAAAAATGGTCATTAACTAGATTATTACTAGTTTCACAAGCTACTTTAGCATTATCTATAACATTATTGAATTTATCCCATCTTTTATATTCAAGTACTAACATTAACTCCCGAGCAAACCAATATTCATAACTAAATTCATCAATGTGTTTTATACTTTCAAAAATACTAATAGAATATCTATTTTCTTTCATAATTACCAACCACCTTATTTATGATGTTTCATAAATTATATTGTCAGTGGTTTAATGATTTCCTTTTTGTTACTGAAATAAAGTTTATCTCATTTTTATCATTTTGTTGAAGTCGACAAAATGATCTAATAAATTAAATTTTACAAGATGTCGTAAATTGATTTGTTAAATCAACAATCAAATAAAACAATTAAAAAAAATTATGAAATAATCAATCATAATTTTTTATTCGGCTTTATCTTTAGTTTTTTTTAAATCATATATTTTATCAACTGCATCACAAACATTACTTGAGTGAGTTACAATAATTACACATTTATTTTCTTCATGAGCTAACTTTTTAAATATTTCTAAAATTTCTGTTTCTGTTTGTTTATCAAGATTACCTGTTGGTTCATCTGCTATAATCATTTTAGGATTATAAGATAGGCTTCTAGCGATAGCTACCCTTTGTTGTTCACCACCGGATAATCTTAAAACTTTACGGTTAGCATAAGTTTCTTTTAAACCAACTTTAGCCATAAGTTGAATTGCTTTAGCTTTTTTATTTTTGACTTTTAAACCATTAGCATCCATTGAAAGAATTATATTTTCACTAGCGGTCATAAATGGAAGTAAATTATAACTTTGAAAAACTATTCCAATATCACTATTACGATATTTATCTAAATTCATATTTTTTAAATTTTTTCCATCAAAGATTATTTCGCCCTCGCTACATCTTTCTAAACCACTTATTAAAGATAGTAAGGTGGTTTTACCACTACCACTTCGTCCTCTTATAGCATACATCTTCCCGGTTTCAAAATCAAAATTAATATTTTTTAGAGCATAATCATTTACATCAGCATCACTATATCTATAACTAGCATTACGAACACTTAAAATAACATTTTTCATAGTATTACTATCTAATGTTTTCTTTTTTTTATCTGCCATTTTTAAGACCTCTCTTTCAATATAGTAAGTGGTGAAAACCTTTCAATACTTACCATTGACGCTATTGAGCTTACTAAGACTAAGGAAATACCAATTCCCAATAATTCTAATAAAACTTTCATATCGACAACTGCATCAATTGAATCATAAGCTTGAACAACTGGTTTTCCTTTACCATGGAATGAATCTCTTAATGCCCCATGGTTATTATCCATCTTATCACCGCCAAAGTTTTTATTTACTTCTTCAGTAGTTTCATTAGTATTTTCTATTTCCTTAGCTAAAAGAGAATTACTAACTTTTTTGGAACTTACTGCTCCTACTGCTGCTCCCAACATAAGAGCAACAACTGCAACTATTACAAGTTCTAAAACAAATTGCATAGTTAATTTTAATTTACTAATTCCTATTGTTCTTAAAACTCCTATTTCATATTTTCTTTCACGAATATTTATCATATTAATTACAAATAGAACAACTCCCCCAATAGCAAGCGTAATTACTAAAAAGGTTGTAGCAAAAGAGTTTATATTTTCAATACTAGCTACGCCACTAGTTGCAATTTCTTCATTAGTTTGTAAGATAAAATTTTCATCTAATCCTTTTTCATAAAATTCCTCTTGCAATTTTTCAACGTTATCGTAAGAATCAATAATAAAAGTTGGATAAATTGAAGTTTCGATATTATCACTAATATTAGTAACATTTCTAACAGCATCGACATTAGTTATTAAAGTATTAGCTGAATTAGAAAACATTGACACTCCCGCAGAATCATCTTCAGAATTTTCTTTAAAGATACCAATAATTTCAAATTCATAAATATTACCATCGTCAGCAGTTAATTTAATTTTGTCATTTAAACTTAATTCATTATAACTAGCTAGTTCTTCATTAATAAATACATAATTACCATCAAATGCTATATCCCAAGCGTTAGAAGCTATTTCACTCATTTTATAGGTACCATTTATAAATTCACTCATAGCATCTTTAGAACTATAACCAGTTAAATTAAAATCAGTAGAAGATGCATTTTCTTTTTGTCTAGACCTACCAAATCCCCCAGGCATATCATTATTAGTTTCAAGTTCTGCTTTCTCAATATCGCTACCATTTAAACCAATACTATAGGTATAATAATAACTTTTTACATAATCACTATTGGCAAAATTTTTTACATCATTAATAGTATAA
>CANRCO010000105.1 GCA_947629125.1 uncultured Bacilli bacterium
TACTTTAAAATAAAGTTCATCATCTAATTCAATTACAGGATAATCAAAAATATCAGTTACTTTTAAAATTTGATATCTTTTATTTTTAATATCTTCTAAAGTATAACTATCTTCAAGAGAAAAATTTCCTTGTTTAGTTCTTATTAAAGAAGTCATGGTCGCATAAGTATTAAGTTCATGAGCAATATCTCTAATTAAAGAACGAATATATGTTCCTTTGGAAACACTTACTTTTATTTTTGCTTGATTATTTTTAAAAGCTAATAGTTCAATATTATTAATCGTAACCGTTCGTTTAGGTAGTTCAACTTCAATATTTTTCCGGGCATACTGATAAAGTTTTTTGCCTTTAATTTTTACGGCAGAATAAATTGGCACAGTTTGTTCATAATCTCCAATAAAATTATTTAAAGTTTTAACTAGTTCATCATAAGCAATAACTTTATTATCTTGTTTTGTAATATTTCCTGTACTATCTAAAGTATCAGTTTCATAACCAAAACTAAATTGTGCTATATATTCCTTATCATAAGCAGTTATTAAATCAACTAATTTAGTATATTTACCCAGACATACAACTAAAACCCCACTAGCTATGGGGTCTAAAGTTCCTGTATGACCAATTTTTTTTGTTTGAAATATTTTATTTAAAACATTTATAACATCACGACTAGTCATACCTTTATCTTTATTTACAACAATTATACCATTTATATCGTTATTCATCTTCATGGATTTCTTTAATGATATTTTCAATGCGATTACCATATTCGATTGAATCATCATATACAAAATTTAATTTTGGTGTATGTCTTAAATTTAAATTGTTAGCAATTTCAGTTCGAAAGAAGCCACTAGCTTCATTAACTTCTTTCGTTATTTGTTCCTTAGTTAAAGAACTTAAAGAAGTAAAATAAACTTTAGCATAACTTAAATCTTTACTAACCTTACAACCAGTAATTGTAATACTATGTAAAAGTGAATCATTAGCTTCATTTAAAATGATTTCATTTAAAATACGCATTATATCACTGGCGATTCGGTCTAATTTATGACTAGCCACGTTTAATCTCCACTATTTCGTAAGCTTCAATAATATCTTTTTCTTTAATATCAGAGAAATTTTCTAAAGTTATACCACATTCAAAACCTTTTTTAACTTCTTTAACTGTATCTTTTTCTCTTTGAACACTAGCTATTTTATTGTCGTAAATGATTACGCCATCGCGAATAACACGGGCTTTTGCAGTATTTTTAATAACCCCATCATTTACATAGCATCCAGCAATATTACCAACCTTCGAGAATTTAAAGATTTTACGGATTTCTGCTGTACCTAAAACTTTTTCTTCATATTCTGGGTCTAGTAAACCTTTCATAGCTAATTCAATATCTTCTACTACTTTATAAATAATAGTATAAAGACGAATTTCTACATTATATTCTTTAGCAACTTCTTTGGTAATATTTGATGGACTAACATTAAAACCTACAATGATAGCATTAGAAGCATTGGCAAGCACAACATCACTTTCGGTAATTGTTCCAATACCACTACGAATAACATTTACCTTTACACCTTCAACATCAATTTTTTGTAAAGCATTCTTGACAGCTTCTTCACTACCCCGAACATCGGCTTTTAAAACAACATTGATTTCTTTTTGACCTTCATTAATTTTAGAGAATAAATCATCTAACGAAATAGTTTCCTTTTTATAACGACTTTCTTTATACATATTTAGTCTTTTTTCAGCAACACTTTTAGCTTCTGCTTCTGTTTCAAAAGCCATAAATTTATCACCAGCAGCTGGATTATCATTTAGACCAGTAATTTCTACAGGTGTTGCTGGACCAGCTTCCACAATATTATTACCTAAATCATCTTTCATTGTTCTAACTTTACCATAAGTTGTACCAACTACAACTGGGTCACCTAAACGTAAAGTACCATTCATAATAAGTAAGGAAGCAACTCCCCCGATTTTTTTATCTTGACGTGATTCAATAACTGAACCAATAGCATAACGATTAGGGTTAGCTTTATAATCGTTAACTTCACAAATAGTTTGGATTGTTTCTAATAATAAATCAACACCTTCACCAGTTACGGCAGATATATTAACAAATGGATATTCGCCACCCCATGCTTCTGGAGTAATACCAGCCTCAGCCATTTCATTCATAATTTTATCAACATTAGATTCTGGTTTATCAATTTTATTAACTGCGACAATTATTGGGACATTAGCACTTTTAGCATGGTCGATAGCTTCCTCAGTTTGAGGCATAACACCATCATCAGCAGCTACAATAATAATTACAATGTCTGTTACATTAGCTCCTCTTGCTCGCATTTCAGTAAAAGCTGCATGACCAGGTGTATCAATAAACGTAATTTTTTTACCATTTTTCTCAATTTGGTAAGCACCGATATGTTGCGTAATACCACCAAATTCGCTAGAAACAACATTGGAATTTCGAATATAATCTAAAAGAGTTGTTTTACCATGGTCAACATGACCCATAATTGTTACAATTGGAGGTCTACTAACTAAATCTTCTTCATTATCAATTACTTCATAATTTTCAAAATTAACAACATCTTGCGTTTCTTCTTTTTTTAATTCTTTACCATAATCTAAAGCTACAATTTCAGCATTTTCAAAATCAATGGTTTGATTTAAATTTAACATTAAACCTAAATTCATTAATTTTTTAATAATTTCTGTACCACTGATTTCTAAAGCACT
>CANRCO010000106.1 GCA_947629125.1 uncultured Bacilli bacterium
TTTTACATTACTTCCTTTTTTACCAATTGCCAAAGATAAATTTTCATTATTAACAATTGCTAAAGCTTCTTTTTTTACTGGGTCAGTAATATTGACAATAACATCTTTAGCAGGAGATAAAGCATTTTTAATAAATGTTGCTGGGTCTTCATCATATTTAACTAAATCAACTTTTTCACCATTTAATTCTTTTAAAATATTAGCAATTCTACTACCATTTTGACCAATACATGCTCCAACTGGGTCAACTTTTTCATTAGTAGAATATACAGCTACTTTACTTCGAATACCAGCTTCTCTTACAACCGCATAAAGCATAATAGTTCCATCCATTAATTCTGGTATTTCTAATTCAAATAATCTTTTAACAAAACCATAATGTTTTCTTGATAATAAAATAAGTGGACCTTTAGTTGTACTTTCAACTTTTGTAATATAAACTCGAATATTTGAACCCATTTTAATTTTTTCACCAGGAATAATTTCACTTTTTGGTAAAATACCACGAGTACGTCCTAAATCAATAAAGTAATTTTTACTATCTTCCATAGCTACTAAACCAAGCATCATTTCATCTTTTTTATCAGCAAATTCTTCAATAATACTGTTTTTTTCAGCTTCTCTGATTTTTTGAGTAACAACTTGTTTAGCAATACCAGCAGCTACACGGCCAAAATCTTTTGGAGTAACTTCTTTTTCAATTGTTTCTCCAACCTTTATACCAGGAACCATTTCTTCAGCTTGTTCTAAAATAATTTGGGCATCAATATTAATAGCCGGAGGTATTTTAACTACATTACCTTCTTCATCAACTTCTTCGCTACCAAAATCAACATCATCAACAACTACTAAATAAGAATATACTTTTATTTCTCCAGTTTCACGATTAATATCAACTCTAACGTTAGTCTTTGAATCAAAATTCTTTTTATAGGCAGTGGTTAATGCTAATTCTAAGGCATCAAAAATTACATCTTTACTTATATTTTTTTCTTTTACTATATTATTTAGTGCTTTAATAAATTCTTTACTATCCATTTTTCTAACCTCTTTCTTTACTAATTACATCTAAAATGTATTCTTCATCAATTAAATCCAACTTATCTAAGATAGGATTAATAATGTTTGTGGCTTCGACAATTGTATCTAAATCAATGCCATTTACTTTATCAAGTTCAATTCTTAAAAAATTATATTTGCCTTCCTTAGTATACTCAATACTTTCTACAAAAATGTCAATTTCTTGCATAGCACTTTGTACTTCCTTTTTGATTGTAGCTAAAATATTATCCATTCATACTTCACTCCCAAACTAATAATAAAAGTGAGAATATTCTTCTCACTTAATTAAACCAAGTATAACACAGTTAATTTTATTTGCCAAGTAGTTTTTAGATTTTTTTTTAGACTTTTTTAATTATTACAAACTTAATTTATAGGGATTAGTTTTTGAACCATCTCCACTTGTTAATAAAACATTGCTTTTTAAGTAAACTGTAGGTAAAACTGTAACTGCAAAATAGGAATAATTATAACCAAATGTAGTACTCCTACTTTTTACCATATGTCCATCAATAGTCCAATGTTCATAGTTATATTTGTTATCTAATACCCAAGTTTTACCTCTACATCCATTTGTACTATAATCATATAAAGTAGAGTTTAAACAAGTATTTTTATCATCAGCAGAAAATCCAAAATCACTTAAATACATTAAGCCGACATTTCCTGTCCATTCACTAGGGAAATTATCTTCTACTTTTTTGCTTCGTTCTATTTTATATATTTCTTTAGTATTTAGATTTTGTTCATTTTCAGTTAAACGAATATTTCCTAAATAATATGTTGCTGGTTCAATGTATTCTTTTGTTTTTTTACTTAGTCCTCTATTTCTAAAATCATAATCAAGATAATCTGTTTTCCAATTATAACTAGAACCATTATATAAATAATTTAATTCAAATACATTTTCGGCAATTTCTTGATTATAATATTCATTGTTTAATATTTTTTGTAAACTTGATTCATTCCAATTTTTTGATATACTCATGTGTGTAAATATCAACTTGCCAGTACATGATTTTGTTTCTAAATTAATATCACCATCACAACGATAATCATAAGCCATACCTTTATTTAAACTATCAGCTCTAATTAATTTAATTCTACTCTCTTTTTTACCTGTTTCATTTTCAACATTATTCATTACTCCGATGATTCTCCATAATATTGGGTCGCCTTTTTTATGTAATAATATACAATTTATGTTTTTTGATTCAGCTTGTTGACATGATTCTAATGATGTATATTCTTCTGGATATGAAATTGAATCTTTATTAGCATAACCATAATATAAATCACTATCATATGTTCCGTTTCCAATATCTATATAGTTATCAGGTGTTGCTCCGATATATCTTAAGTTATTATCTATTGTTTCATCATAAGCTAACTCTTCGTTATCTTCGCTTATTATTCTTACATAATCACTAGCTAATATATTCTCTCTTTTGATACTATTTATTTCTATTTTACTTTCAAAGGTATTATTTTCTTTTAAGTCATTAAAACTAGTGTTTTCATCTAACCATATTTTTAAGTTTAGTTTTTTACTTTTATTAGCATCTATTCTTACTGTTGTTAGATGTTTACCTATATTATATTCTTTATTTGTTGTTTCTCTATCTAATAAATTATTTAGATTATTTGGTTCGATTATTTTTTGATTGTTATATAGTAATGTTGCT
>CANRCO010000107.1 GCA_947629125.1 uncultured Bacilli bacterium
GCTTTAAGTTATATTAAAGGACTACCTAAAAATAAAGAATATAAAAATTTAATTTGTGCTACTAAAACAGTTGATGAATTTTTAAAAATAATAGATGATTACAAAAATGAATTAAAAATAATAAATGAATAAAGTTTTGATTATGAACTTGCAAAACTTTATTTTTTTAAATTTTTTGCAAGTGAATTATAAACAATAAAATAACTTGATTTATTGTTCTAAAGAAAATATAATATCTTTTTAAGAAAGCGGAAGAATTTTATGAATAGTAGTATTAAAGATTTGATTGAACACAAGTTCTATAAATTTATAAAATTAATAGAACTTGGAATAATTGACAAAGAATATGCCACTGAATATATACTTGCAACTAATAATGCCTATTACATATATATTTTTGCCTTTTATATTGAAGGAATAAATATTGAAAAATTTGAAGATGCTCTTATAAAAATAGGTAATGCTGAGTTTATATGCTATTTTGCTCTTTGGATAAAAGGAGCTAATATCAAAAAGTTAGAAGATATTATTATAAAGATAGGTAATCCTGAATTCATTTATAAATTTGCTCGCTTTGTTAAAGGAGCAGATATCGAAAAATTAGAAAAAGCTATTATTCAAACAAATAATGCTAAATATATTTATTATTTTGCCCGTGATATTAAAGAAGCTAATATTAAAAATTTAAAGGAAGCAATTTTTAAAACTCATAATATATTTTATATTTATAAGTTAGATTGTTTAATTAAAAATAAAAATAAGTATAAAGACAATCGAAATAATAGTCGAACTAAAAAGTTAAAAAAACATTAATATTAGAAAAATAATTAAAGTTAAGTGTTAACTTAAAATTAGTGCACTTAACTTTTTATTTAATAATGAATAAAAATTGCTTGACTTACATAAAGTTTAAGTGTTATATTATTAGTGCATTTTTATTTTGGGTTTTTCTTCGGAGAAACCTGAATTAAATAATAATTTGATACACCAGGATGTGTTTATATGAGAGGAGGATATTATGCCAACTATTAATCAATTAGTTAACAAGAAAAGAAAAAGTAAGAAAAATAAGCCAAAAAGCCCAGCATTAAATGTCAGCTATAATACATTAGAAAGAAAAGTAACTAATGATAAAAGCCCACAAAAAAGAGGAGTTTGTACTCGTGTTGGAACAAAAACACCAAAAAAACCGAACTCAGCTTTACGTAAATATGCCAGAGTTAGACTTTCTAATGGTAAAGAAGTTGATACTTATATTCCAGGTGAAGGTCATAACTTACAAGAACATAGCGTTGTATTAATACGTGGTGGTCGTGTTAAAGACTTAATCGGTGTTCGTTATCATGTAATTCGTGGAACACTTGATACTCAAGGCGTACAAAATAGACGTCAAGGTCGTAGTAAATACGGAACTAAAAAACCAAAAAGTAATTAATAAAATAAAGAAAGGAGAAAATTATGCGTAAAAGAAGAGCAATTAAAAGAGAAGTTTTACCAGATCCAATATACAATTCAAAAGTTGTTACTAAATTAATTAACCAAATTATGTTAGATGGTAAAAAAAGTACAGCTCAAAAGATTTTGTATGAAGCTTTTAAGAAAGTTGAAGATGAAACTAAACGCCCAGCTATGGATGTCTTTAAAGAAGCAATGGAAAATATTAGTCCAGCTTTAGAAGTTAAATCACGTCGTGTAGGTGGTTCTAACTATCAAGTACCAATGGAAGTTAGCGAAGAAAGAGCTCAAACTTTGGCTTTGCGTTGGTTAGTACAATATGCAAAAAATGGAAATGGAAAGGGAATGGCCGATAAATTAGCAAACGAAATTTTAAATGCTAGTAAAGGTGTTGGTTCTGCTGTTAAGAAGAAAGAAGACACTCATAAAATGGCCGAAGCAAATAAAGCATTTGCTCATTTTAAATGGTAAAAGTTTATGGCAAGAGATGTTAAAATTGAAAAATTAAGAAATATTGGTATCATGGCCCACATTGATGCCGGTAAAACAACATTTACAGAAAGAGTATTATTTCATACCGGAAAAACTCATAAAATAGGCGAAACTCACGATGGTGAATCGCAAATGGACTGGATGGAACAAGAAAAAGAACGTGGTATAACTATTACATCTGCAGCAACTACTGCTCATTGGAAAGGCTATCGTTTTAATATCATTGATACTCCAGGTCATGTCGACTTTACAGTTGAAGTTCAAAGAAGTTTAAGAGTATTAGATGGTTCTATTTGTTTATTAGATGGAAACGCTGGAGTTGAACCTCAAAGTGAAACTGTTTGGCGTCAAGCTAGTGAATATAAAGTTCCAAGAATGATATTCGTCAATAAAATGGATAAATTAGGAGCTGATTTTGAATTTTCTTTAAAAACAATTGGTGACCGTTTAGGTGTTAATTATAAACCTATTCAATGGCCAATTGGAGCAGAAAATGAATTCAATGGTATTATCGATTTAGTAACTATGAAAGCTTACCAATATGATGGAGAAGAACATGAAAATGCTACTGAAATTGAAATACCTGCTGAGTTAAAAGATTTAGCTGAAGAAAAACGAGTTGAACTTGTTGAAGCAGCAGCAGAATTTGATGATGCTTTAATGGAAAAATATCTTGAAGGTGGCGAAGTAACTGTTGAAGAAATTAAACAAGCTATTCGTAAAGGTGTATTAGCTGCTGAATTCTTCCCAGTTATGTGTGGTAGTGCC
>CANRCO010000108.1 GCA_947629125.1 uncultured Bacilli bacterium
TTAACATAATCGAGTAAAAAATAATTATAGTTGACTACATACCCCCTCTAATTGTATACTTTAAGTATAGCATTACAATTTGCAAGTATCTTATTTAGAAAAAATCACCTATAAAGGTGACTTTAATTAATCTAAATCTAATTGAAGATTTATTGGTTCTTTTGGCTTAGTTTCTTCTTCTACTAAATTATTTTCTAAAAATGCTTTTTTAAATACAGTAGTTATTTCTTTTTTAGTTAGTGATGAACCAGTACTAGCTAAATCCATAATTGATATTTCACTATTTTTAATTTCTTTTATTTCATCATCTATTTTTAAACAAATAATGTCTTTTATATCACTAGCAAATGCATTAGTAACTAAATAAGTAACTGTTTTAGTTTTTTTCATTAATTTATTACCTTTTTTAGCTCGAGATAACATTTCTAAATCACTAATTTTTACTCTTTTAGCTGTATGATGGTCAGTAAATATATTTAAATATTCTTCATTATTAATTGTAAAGGCATTAACAACTACATCTTCTTTTAAGTTTATACCTTTTACTCCACTAGCTTTAGCCCCTACTACTGGGATTTCATCAGTATTAATATATAAGTAATAACCATTCTTTGTTATAAACAATGATTTTGCTTTTTCTATTGTAACATTAACTAATTCATCATCATTTTTAAGTTTAATAGCTGTTAAGCTTTTTGAATATCTAGTAACTTCATAATCTTTTAATAAAGTTCTTTTAGTCATACCATTTTTAGTAAATAGAACTATATTTTGTTCTTTATTTTTCATAATTAATGAAGCAACTACTTTTTCCTCTTGGTTAACTGCTACAATATTATTTAAGTGTTTACCTAATTCTTTCCATTTAGCTTCTGGTATTTTATGAACTGGTAAATAAATATAATTACCTAAATTGGTAAAGACTAAAATTGTATCTAATGTTGAAACATCATATAATCCAACAATATAATCTCCTGGTTTTAACAAAGTATTTTCTCCATTTGATGCTTGATAACTTTTAGTACTTACTCTTTTAATATAACCTTCATTAGTAATGACTACTATTACTTGTTCTTTCGCAATCATACTTTTCATATCTAATTTAATTTCGGTTATTTCATCTTTAATATCTGTTCGACGTGGATTTGCATATTCTTTTTTAATTAGTTTTAATTCTGTTTTCATGACATGTTTTAATGCTGCTTCATTAGTTAAAATTTGATTCCAAATATTAATGCTTTTTTGTAATTGAGCCATCTCTTCTTCTACTGCAGCAATATCTGTATTAGTTAAACGATATAATTGTAATTCAACAATAGCTTTAGCTTGAATTTCCGTAAATTCATATTCTTTAACCAAATTATTTATTGCATCACTTTTATTTTTACTAGCTCGAATAGTTTTAATAACTTCATCTAAAATGCTAATAGCTTTAACTAAACCTTCTAAAATATGATATCTATTTTTAGCATGTTCTAAATCAAAAGTTGTCCGTCTTTTTATTACCGATTTTTGATGAGCAATAAATGCATCTAAAATGTCTAAGATTCCTACTAGTTTTGGACGACGATTAACAATTGCTACCATATTAAAATTATAATTAATTTGTAAATCTGTATTTTTTAGTAAATAATTTAAAATTAAATTAGCATCGGCATCTTTTTTAAGTTCAATAATTAAACGAGCTAAATTATCTTTATCTGATTCATCTATTACTTCGACAATTCCATCAATTTTTTTGTCGATACGAATATGTTCAATTTTTTCTCTTAAATGTTCTTTATTAACATCGAATGGTATTTCATGAATAATAATTCGATTATTTTTACCAGCTTTTTCTATTTCTGTTCGAGCTTTGACAATAATTTTACCTTTACCAGTTTCGTAAGCTTTCTTTAAATTTTCTTTGCCTTCAATGATACCTCCGGTTGGAAAGTCGGGACCTTTGACAATTTCCATAATCGTATCTAAACTGGAATTAGGGCTTTCAATTCTTTTTATTGTTGCATCAATTATTTCTCCTAAGTTATGAGGAGGAATATTAGTAGCATAACCTGCTGAAATACCAGTTGAACCATTAACTAAAAGATTGGGAAATCCTGCCGGTAAAACAGTTGGTTCTAACTCGGTATCATCAAAGTTATAAGTCATTTCAACTGTATCTTTATGAATATCGTTTAATAAAACATTAGCTATTTTGGTTAAACGAGCTTCAGTATAACGACTAGCAGCTGGTCCATCACCATCAATTGAACCATTATTACCGTGAACATCTACTAAACATTCGCGCATTTTCCAATTTTGGCTCATTCTAATAATTGCTTCATAAATTGAAGAATCACCATGCGGATGGAAATTACCCATTACTTCTCCAACTGTTTTAGCACTTTTACGGTATGGTTTATCATAAGTATAATGACTTTCACTCATGGAATATAAAATTCTTCTTTGAACTGGTTTTAAACCATCGCGAACATCTGGTAAAGCTCTTTCTTGAATTATTTCTTTAGAATATTTACCAAAACGGTCACCCATTAATTCTTCTAAACTAAAAGTGAAAATTTTTTCAATTATTGGAGTTTCTTCTTTTTTCTTTGCCATATT
>CANRCO010000109.1 GCA_947629125.1 uncultured Bacilli bacterium
AGTATTAAAGGTAATATTTTAGTAGCTGCTTACCAATCACAAACTTTTAAAGATAATATTGAATTAAATAGTGATAATATTTTAATTACAGGTGATAGATATAAAATACTAGAACATGCAATAGATAATAAAATTAAGTTAATTATTTTAACTGGTGGGCATTCCTTAAATGAGGACTTATTAAAAAAAGCTAAGGAAAATAAAGTAAATATCATTAGTACTAAGTTCAATACTTTTGATACTGCAAATAAAATATTCTTTAGTAATTATATTAAAAATATTAGTTATAATACGGAATATGTTTCTTTAAATGAAAGTGATTATTATAGTGATTTTCAAGAAATTGCTAAAAAAGTTGGTCACACAAATTATCCAGTTAAGGATAATCACGGTCATTGCTTAGGTATGCTTCGTTTAGCTGAAGCTAGTAATTACGAGAAAAAAAGAGTTATTATGGTTGACCATAATCAATTTAGTCAAAGCGTTTTTGGCATTGAAGATGCTGATATAGTTGAAATTGTTGACCATCACAACTTAGGTATTATGGGTACAACTGTGCCAATTAATTTTAGATGTATGCCAGTAGGATGTACTTGTACAATTATTTATCAATTATATAAAGAAAATAATTTAACTATTCCTAAAGATATTGCAGGTATTATGTTATCTGCTATATTATCTGATACATTAATTTTAAAAAGTCCAACTACCACAGAAAGTGATAAATTCGTAGTTAATGAGTTAGCTAAAATAGCTAATTTAGATTATGAAAAATATGGTATTGAAATGTTTAAAGCCGCTTCTTCAATTAAAAATATGTCAATTAATGATGTAATTTTCCAAGATTTTAAATCATTTAATGTTGGTTCTACCAGATTGGGTATTGGTCAAGTTATGACTTTAGACTATGATGAAATAGATAAAAATAAAGATAAATATATTAATGAATTAAATGAAATTGCTAAAGATAATTATATAGCTGTAGTTTTATTTGTTACTGATATTATTAAAAATGGTTCTTATATCTTGTTTAATAATGCAGCATTAGATTTAGTAAGAGAAAGTTATGGAAAAGAAGATTTAGACGAAGGTTCTTATTTAGATGGTTATGTTAGTCGTAAGAAACAAATGTTACCTTCTTTATTAGAAGAAGCAGAAAAAAGGGCATAAAAGCTCTTTTTTATTGTATAATAAAGTTAGGTGATAAATATGAAAGCATTAATTACTGGTGCCAGTAGTGGTATGGGTCGAGATATGGCTTACTATTTAGCTAGTTTAAATTATGATTTAATCTTAGTTGCTAGAAGAAAAAATCGTTTACAAGAAATTAAAGATAATGTCAAAGTTAATGTTAAAATTATTGAATTAGATTTAAGTATAGAAGAAAATGTTTTTAAGTTATACGATAAAGTAAAAAAAGACAATATTGATATGTTAATTAATGATGCTGGCTTTGGTTTATTTGGCATGTTTTATAAAACGGATTTAAATCGCGAGTTAGAAATGATTAACGTTAATGTTAAAGCTTACCATATTTTAACAAAATTATTTTTACAAGATTTTGTTAAAAAAGATAGCGGCTATATATTAAATGTTTGTAGTAGTGCTGGTTTTATGGCGGGTCCAAGATTAAATACTTATTATGCTACGAAAAATTATATTACAAAGTTAACAATGGCAATTAATGAAGAATTACGTCAAATGAAAAGCAATGTTGTTATTAGTGCCTTATGCCCTGGTCCAGTTAGTACGGAATTTAATAAGGTAGCTAAAGGTAAATTTGCAATTAAAGAAGCTAATAGTAAAGATGTAGCTAAATATGCAATTGATAATTTATTAAAAAGAAAAATGTTAATTGTCCCTACACTACGAATGAAATTAACTTTATTTGCTATGCGTTTTGCACCATATCGTTTGCAGTTAATTGTTGCTTATCATATTCAAAAGCGCAAAAGTAAAGATTTGTAAAGAAATCATTGTTTTTTATAATATTTTACCTTTTTATGTTATTATAGGCATATAAGGAGGGAATTTAATTGAGTAAAACAACAGTGAAATTTGGTTATAACAATGATTTAGAACACGACAGCTATGCTGCTTGGGAAAATATGGGAACTAAATACAATTTTAATATTGATGGTAATGTTTTAGGAGTATTTAGTAACAATGACCATCAAATTTTAATATCACAAGTAACAAATTCTTATGGTGATAATTGTATGGTAGGAACTATCGATGCTAGAGAAGTAGTTATTAATGGTTATATTGATAGTTATACTATTATTTCTAATAATCTTCCATCAGAAGTGTGTATGAATATAGCAAGATTATTAAGCCAAAAGGAAGTAAAAGAACAATTAAGTGAAGGCAAAAATATTGAACAAACTTCTGGGTTTGACAAGTTAGCTAGATTAGGTATTAATTTACAACGACAAGATATCCAATTAGGTGAAACTGTTACTGTTTGTGGTGTTGAACCAGAAAAATTTGAACAATTTAAAATTATGGAAAAAGGCAAAACTAGATAAAATATTGACATTTTGTCTTTTTTTTGTTATAAACCTTTTACGGGGTAGTATTGGATTCGACA